>CAZPWV010000020.1:5577-17001 GCA_964590825.1 uncultured Rhodobacter sp.
AAAGTGACGGTCGGCTGTTTCCCGGTGATTTCGTCACCACCAAGATGATGTGCCAACCCGCGGTGATGAAGGTCGAATGGCGTTTTGGCCGGGCGCTGGAGCGCGTGACCGGGCTTGCCACGGCGGGCGACACCCTCGGGCTCAGCGACGCCGGGGGACGCGTGGTCATCCGGGCGCGGAAATAGCGCCCCGCTTGACGCCCCAGACGATATCGGAAAGGCTGCGCCCATGTTTCCGATCCGCGATCATAACCCCTCCGCCCGCACCCCTTGGGTGACCCGCGCGATCATCGCGCTCAATATCGCGCTTTATGTGCTGACCGCCGATTGGGGCGGGGGGCTGTTCCGGCTGTGGGAATGGGGCGCGCTTTACCCCGAGGCGATCACCCACGGAGCCTGGCTGCACGGGCTTTTCACCCATATGTTCCTTCATGCCGGGCTGATGCATATTGCCGGCAACATGCTGTTCCTGTGGGTTTTTGGCGACAATCTGGAAGACCAGCTTGGGCATTTCGGCTTTTTGCTCTTCTACCTGGCGGGCGGCCTTGCGGCAGCGGCGGCGCAGATTCTGGCCGACCCCGGCAGCGCCATCCCCATGGTCGGGGCCTCGGGGGCGATTGCCGCGGTGATGGGCGGCTATCTGCTGCTGTTTCCGCGCGCACGGGTGGATATTCTGGTCATCTTCTTTGTCATCTACAAGATCTTCACCATTCCCGCCTTTGTCGTGCTCGGGCTGTGGTTTGCGCTTCAGCTTTTTAATTCGCTGGGCGGGGCCGCCGATGGCGTCGCCTATTGGGCCCATGCCGGGGGGTTCATCGCGGGGGCGGTGCTGATGGTGCCGCATTTCCTGCGGCTGGGCGGCATCGGCTTTTGGGGGCAGACCCATGGCCTGCCGCCGCACCCCTCCATCGACTATGTGACCTCCTCGGTGCCCGTGGTACGGCGGCGGCGCTAGGCCTCCACGCGGATGAACCCCGCCGCGCGTTCGGCAATCATGATCGTTGGCGCATTGGTGTTGCCGCCCAAAAGCGTGGGCATGACCGAGGCATCGACCACCCGCAGCCCCCTCACCCCCCGCACCCGCAGCTGCGGATCGACCACGGCAAGGTCATCGACCCCCATGCGGCAGGTGCCGACGGGATGGTAGATCGTATCGGCGCGGGCGCGGATATCGGCCATCAGCGCCGCATCGGAGCCGTCATGCGGGTAAAGCCGCCGGCCCCGCCACGGCGCAAGCGCAGGCGCCTGCACCACCTGTTCCAGCATCCGCGCCCCGCGCAGCAAAAGCGTCGCATCGCGCGGATCGGCCAGAAAAGCCGGGTCGATCTGCGGCGCGGCGGCAGGATTGGCCGAGGCCAGCCGCACCGTGCCCCGCGAATGCGGCCGCAGGCCGCAAATATGCGCCGACCAGCCATTTTCCAGATGCAGCTTGCGCATGTGCTGATCGACGATGCCGACGACAAAATGGATTTGCAGATCGGGGCGCGACAGGCCCGGCTCAGAGCATAGAAACGCCCCGCCCTCGGCCATCGGCGAGGCAAAGAACCCCTCGCCCGTCTTGCGCCATCGCAAACCCGCCCGAAGCAACCGCATCAGCCCGCCGGGGTTGAGCCCCATCACATCGGGGCGCGGCGAGGTGTAGGAAATGATGTAATCCAGATGGTCTTGCAGGTTCGCCCCCACGCCGGGCAGATCAAGCATGGGCGCAATGCCCTGTTCGCGCAGATGATCGGCGGGGCCAATGCCGGACAGCATGAGAAGCTGCGGCGAGCCGAAAGCTCCTGCACAAACAATCACTTCGCGGCCGGCCTCGAGGTGGAGTTGCCGTTTGCCGCGCCGAACCAACGCCCCCGTGGCGCGGCCCTCGGCAAAGAGGATCTTTTCGGCCCTGGCGCGGGTCAGCACCGTCAGGTTGGGCCGCCCCATCGCCGGATGCAGGTAGGCCGCCGCCGCCGAACAGCGCTCGCCCTTGCGCGGCCCGTCCCAGAATTGCGTGGTCTGGTACAGCCCTGCGCCCTCTTGCACCGGGCCGTTGAAATCATCGTTGCGCGGAAACTGCGCCTCGGCACAGGCCGCGACAAAAGCCCGCGAAATCGGCCGGGGCTGGCGCTGATCGGCCACCTGCAACGGCCCCGCGCCGCCATGAAAATCCGAGGCGCCGCGCGCATTGCGTTCGACGTGCAGAAAATATGGGCGACAGGCCTGCCAATCCCAGCCCTCGGCGCCCTGATCGGCCCAATCGTCGTAATCCGACGGGTGGCCGCGCACATAAAGCATGGCGTTGATCGCCGACGAACCGCCCAAGGCCTTGCCACGGGGCTGAAAGCCGCGCCGCCCGTTCAGCCCCGGCTGCGGCACCGTCTGATAGGCCCAGTTGGCAATCGGTGGCCGGCCCGGCACCAACAGCCCCACCATGGCCGGGGCGCGAACCAGAAACCCGTTGCCCGCCCCGCCCGCCTCGACCAGACAAACGGTAACCGAAGGGTCTTCGCTGAGCCGTGCCGCCAGCACCGCCCCCGCAGACCCTCCGCCAAGGATCAGATAATCAAAACGCATCAGGCTCCTCCCCGATCTGGGAAGGAGCCTAACCGCAATTGGGCCGGCGCAAAGCGTAACGTGGGGTTACTTGCGCAGGTTGCCGCCGGTGGCCTTGGAAACCTTCTCGATCACCTTGGCGCAAACCGCCTCGATCTCGGCATCGGTCAGGGTTTTCTCGCGCGGTTGCAGCCGAACCGAAAGCGCGATCGACTTCTTGCCTGCGCCCATCTGCTCCTCGGCCTTGGCGCCGGTGAACTGATCGAACAGCGTCACCGCCGCAACCAGCGCCTTGTCGGCGCCCAAGGCGGCATTGACCGCCGTTGCCGCCTCGACGCCCGCATCGACGACAAAGGCAAAATCACGCTCCACCGCCTGCAGATCGGAAAGCCCCAGCGCCGGCCGGGTGGGGGTTTTCACCTTCGGGAAGGGCACGGATTCGAGCCAGAGGGTAAAGGCCACCGCCGGCCCTTTCACACCCATTTCACGCAGCACCTTGGGGTGCACCTCGCCAAAGGTGGCCAGCGCATTCGGCCCCAGCGCCACCGTGCCGGCCCGGCCGGGGTGGAACCAGGCCGCCAGCTTGCGGGAAATCTGCACCCGCGCGGGGGCGCCAATCGCCACCAGCACGGCTTCCAGATCGGCCTTGGCATCGTAAAGGTCCACCGGTCGGCGCGAGGCCCAAGGGTCGCGCGGGGCGCTTGCCCCCACCAGAAGCCCCGCCGCCTGCAAGGCCTGATCGCCGGGCTCGCCACCCGAGAAAGCCGGGCCCACCTCAAACAGCGCCAGATCGGCAAAGCCCCGCGCCTGATTGCGCGCCGCCGCCTGCAACAACCCCGGCAAAAGATCGGGGCGCAGATGGGTCATTTCCGACGAAATCGGGTTTTCGATCCGCGTCGCATCCGCGCCGCCGCCAAACAGCGCCGCCGCTTTCGCATCGATGAAACTGTAGGTGACGCATTCGTTGTAGCCCAGCGCCGCAATCGTGCGCCGCGCGGCACGTTCGCGCATCTGCATGGGTGTCAGCACCGGGCCGGGCACGCCGCTGGTTTCGCGTGCCATCGGCTTGCCCGCCAGTTTCGTCAGCGAGGCGATGCGGGCCACCTCTTCCACCAGATCCGCCTCGCCCAGCACATCGGGGCGCCACGAAGGCGGGCTGGCCATGTCGCCCTCAAAGGTGAAGCCCAAAGCGGTGAGCGTTTGCCGCTGCGTCGCCTCGGGAATGTCCATGCCGACAAGCGAGATGACCTTGGCCGGGTCAAGCCGGTAGGCGCGGCTGACATCGGGCACCGCACCGTCCATCACCACATGGCTCGCCTCGCCGCCGCAAAGCTCAAGCACCATCTGCGTGGCCAGTTCCAGCCCCGGAAGGGTGAACTCCGGGTCCACCCCGCGTTCAAAGCGGTAGCGCGCATCGGAGTTGATTTTCAGCGCCCGGCCGGTGGCGGCAACGGTGATCGGGTCCCAATAGGCGGATTCAAGGAAGACATCGGTGGTGGCCTCGGTGCAGCCCGAATGCTCGCCGCCCATGATCCCGGCAAGGCTCTCCGGCCCCTGGTCATCGACAATCACCATCTGGCCCGCGCGCAGGCTGTAGGCCTTGCCGTCAAGCGCCAGAAGCTCCTCGCCACCTTGGGCCGGGATGATGCGCAAATTCCCCTTCACCTTCGCGGCATCGAACACATGCAGCGGGCGGTTCAGGCCATAGGTGAAGAAGTTGGTGATATCGACCAAGGCCGAAATCGGCCGCAGGCCGATCGCCTTCAGCCGCGCTTGCAGCCACGCGGGGCTGGGCCCGTTCGTCACGCCGCGAATGACCCGGCCAGCGAACAGCGGGCAGCCCTTTTCCTTGAGCGCGGGGGCGATTTCCACCTTGATCGGGGACTCGAAGCCGCCCGGCACGGCTTCAATATCGAGAGGCTTCAGCCGGCCAAGGCCGCGGGCCGCCAAATCACGCGCCACGCCGCGAATGCCCAGCGCATCGGGGCGGTTCGGCGTGATCTTGATGTGAATCATCGGGTCCACCGCCTCGGGGCGGTTTTCCGCCAGCCAATCGATGAACTTGGAGCCGACCTCGGAATTCAGACTGTCCTCGGGCAGTTCGATGATGCCGTTGTGTTCGTCCGACAGTTCCAACTCGCGTTCCGAGGCCATCATGCCATGGCTTTCCACGCCGCGAATTTTGCCCACGCCCAGCGTGACATCAAGGCCCGGCACATAATCGCCGGGCTTGGCCAGCACCACGGTAATGCCCGCCCGCGCATTGGGCGCCCCGCAAACGATGGTCTTTTCGCCCTCATCGGTCAGCACTTGGCACACTTGCAGCTTGTCGGCATCGGGGTGCCGCGCGGCGCTCAGCACCTTGGCAATGGTGAAGGGCGCAAGCTTGGCGCCGGGGTTCACCACTTCCTCGACCTCAAGGCCAAGATCGGTGAGCGCATCGGCAATCTCGGTGACCGAGGCCTCGGTTTCGAGATGGTCTTTCAGCCAGGAGAGGGTGAATTTCATAGCCGCGCCTTTCAGATACGGATGTTCTTTTTTATCAACCGACACTCGCCATCTTCTCGGTAGAAGTAAGCGACATTGAAGGCCGTGACTTTGTGATTTCCCTGCCCTAAAGAGGGCCAGTATCGATACTCTTGGAGATCGTCATCAGTGAAAGGCTTCGACGAAAAATCGAGTAGCACAAGAAGTGCCAAGCCATCCCACTTAAGAAGCTTCTTGACCTCAGTTGCGTTTGTTACTTGAGCTAGAGTGCTCTTAGATGCGTGCGGCCTTCTCACTGCGAGTTCGATTGCGACGTTGTCCACCACATAATCAATGCGGCCATACCGGGTCTTAGCACCTGGCAACGCAGAAAGAACCTCGGGCGCAACAGCACCGAAGTACCCGAGCAAAAAAGACCTCACGAGCGGATGAAGTTCCTGTTCCGACCACTCGTTCAGGTTATACGTCTTACGAAAATCTCTGGAGTGCAGGTTTTCGTAGTACAGCCAAAAAGCGTCGACAACCTGCTGTACTGTCACTGCCATAAGATCAACTCCCCAGTTTTGCTACCCTTACTTACTCAACCCCCCCAACACCGTCGGCAGGTCCAGCGCCGCGAAGCCGTAGTGCTTCAGCCAGCGCAGGTCGCTTTCAAAGAACGCCCGCAAATCGGGGATGCCGTATTTCAGCATGGCAATCCGGTCGATGCCCATGCCAAAGGCGAAGCCCTGCCATTCGTTCGGGTCAATGCCGCCGGCGGCCAGCACCTTGGGGTGCATCATGCCGGAGCCCAGAATTTCGAGCCAGGAATTCCCCTCGCCAATCTTCAGCTGGCCGCCCTCCCACGAGCAGCGGATATCCACCTCGGCCGAGGGTTCGGTGAAGGGGAAATGGCTGGCGCGGAAGCGCAACTCCACCGAGGGCACCTCGAAGAAGGTTTTGCAGAATTCTTCCAGCACCCATTTCAGGTTGGCCATCGAAATGTCGCGGCCAATCGCCATGCCCTCGACTTGGTGGAACATCGGCGTGTGGGTCTGGTCCATGTCCATGCGATACACACGGCCCGGCGCAATCACGCGGATGGGTGCGCCCTTGGCCTGCATGGCGCGGATTTGCACCGGCGAGGTATGGGTGCGCAGCACATGGGGGGGGCGCGGGTCGGCCGCGTCGCGCGCCATGAAGAAAGTGTCATGCTCTTGCCGGGCGGGGTGCTCGGGGGCAATGTTGAGCGCGTCGAAATTATACCAGTCTGATTCCACCTGCGGGCCTTCGGCGACGGCAAAGCCCATGTCGGCGAAAATTGCCGTAACCTCGTCCATCACCTGGGAAACCGGGTGAATGGTGCCCTGACGGCGCGGCCGGCCCGGCAGCGTCACGTCGAGCCACTCGGCCTTCAGCCTTGCATCAAGCGCGGCATCGGCCAGGGCCTCTTTCTTGGCCCGCAGCGCGGCATCAATTTCGTCTTTCAGACGGTTCAGGCTGGCGCCGGTGGTTTGGCGCTCTTCCGGGCTCATCTGCCCCAACTCGCGCATCTTGAGCGAAATCTCGCCCTTCTTGCCCAAGGCGGCCAGGCGGATTTCTTCAAGCGTCGCTTCATCAGCGGCGGCACCGATCCGGTCCAGATAGCTGGCCTTGAGAAGGTCAAGCGCGGTCATGGGGTCTCTCCTTGGGTGGCTGCGCCGTTCATACCGCGCCCCGCCCCGAATTCAAGCGGACAAAGAAAAACCCCGCGGGCGGCCAAGCCGTCGCGGGGTTCGATGGCAATCCCGTAGCGGGAATTACGCAGCCGCGGCAGCCTTCGCCTTTTCGACGATGGCACCAAAAGCTTCGGGCTCGTGGATGGCCAGATCGGCCAGAACCTTGCGGTCAACCTCGATGCCGGCCAGAGCCAGACCGTTGATGAAGCGCGAATAGGTCATTTCGATATCGAAAGCGCGGACGGCAGCGTTGATGCGCTGGATCCACAGCGCGCGGAAGTTGCGCTTGCGCTGCTGACGGTCGCGGGTGGCGTATTGGTTCGCCTTGTCCACCGCTTGGGTGGCGGTGCGGAAGTTGCGCGAACGGGCCGAGTAATAGCCTTTCGCCTTCTTCAGAACCTTTTTATGCGAGGCGTGCGTGACTTTGCCGGATTTGACGCGGGACATGTTTCAGGCCTCCAGATCAGCGGTTATAGGGCATGTATTTTTTGACGATCTTCGCGTCCGCATCGGACAGGATCATCGTGCCCGCGCTGTCGCGGATGAACTTGGTCGTGCGCTTGATCATGCCATGGCGCTTACCAGCCGCACCGGCAATGACTTTGCCGGTCGCGGTGAACTTGAACCGCTTTTTCGCAGCGGATTTGGTCTTCATCTTGGGCATTTTCATCTCCTTTTCAGGGGTGAACGCGCGACTCGGCATGCCACTTTGGCCGGACGCGCGGGTATCAGGAGGCGGCGTTTAGACCGCCTCCGGGCATTTGGCAAGGGCAAAACGCCCTAATGGTTGAGCATCCGCGCCACGATCCGGGCGAAAACCTCGGGGATCTGCCCAGGGCTGTAGCCGCCGGGCTTTGACGCAAACGCCAGCAGGATCAGCCCGCCCCCCACCAGCACCGCAACCGCCGCCGCCCGTGGCGGGCGGCTGTCGGAAAACGCCGAGATCACCGCCGGAATGGCAAAGGCCGAGACGATGATGCCAAGCACGAGGAACAGATCGCTGTCGAGCATGGCCTCTCCCCGCAATGGAACCAGGGATCAGGTTACTCCGGGTCGGTGCGGAAGATCAATCGTTCGTCGCAAGGCGCCACCCGCAGGATATTGGTCGTGCCCTGCACATTGAAGGGCACGCCGGCGGTCACCACGATCTGATGGCTTTCATCGGCAAAGCCATAGTCGCGGGCGGCACGGGCGGCGTTGACCACCGCCTCCTTGAAGCGCGTCACCTCGTTGCAGCGCACCGCATGGACGCCCCAGTTCAGGCACAGCTTGCGCAGCGTCTGGGTGATCGGCGAAAGCGCGATGATCGGCACGCGGGGGCGTTCGCGGCACACCAGCGCCACGGTTTTCCCCGACTGGGTATAGCAGCAGATGGCGGAAACATCGGTGGTTTCGGCAATCTCGCGGGCCGCGGCCACAATGCCATCGGCCACGGTCTGGCGCTGCGCCGTGCGCGAGGCCTCGATGATGTCGCGATAGGTGGGGTCGCCCTCCACCGAACGTGCCACGGCGTTCATCGTCTGCACCGCCTCGATCGGGTAACGCCCCGCCGCCGATTCGGCCGAGAGCATGATCGCATCGGTGCCCTCATAGATCGCCGTCGCCACATCCGAGACTTCGGCGCGGGTGGGCACCGGGCTTTCGATCATGCTTTCCAGCATCTGCGTGGCCACGATCACCGGCTTGGCGGCGGCGCGGCATTTGCGGATCAGCCGTTTCTGGATCGGCGGCACGGCTTCCACCGGCAGTTCCACCCCCAGATCGCCCCGCGCGACCATGATGCCATCCGACACTTTCAAGATCTCGTCAAAGGCGCGCTCGGCGGCGGGCTTTTCGATTTTTGAAAGCACCTGCGCCCGGCCTCGGGCCAGTTTGCGCGCTTCGATCACGTCTTCGGGGCGCTGCACAAAGCTCAGCGCCAGCCAGTCGGCGCCCAGTTCGCAGGCAAATTCCAGATCGGCCCGGTCCTTGTCCGAGAGCGCGGCAAGCGGCAGCACCACATCGGGCACGTTCACGCCCTTGCGGTTGGAGATCGTGCCGCCGGTGGTGATGATGCAATCGGCAAAATCGGGGCCGCAGGCCAGCACCCGCATCCGGATCTTGCCATCGTTCACCAGCAGCCTTGCGCCCACTTCCAGCGCCGCGAAAATCTCGGGATGCGGCAGGCAGACCCGGCGGCCATCGCCCTCGGTCTTGTCGAGGTCAAAGCGGAAATGCTCGCCCTCCTCCAGATCGGCGGCGCCAAAGGCAAAGGTGCCCACGCGCAGCTTGGGCCCCTGCAGATCGGCCAGCACCGCCACCGGGCGGCCGGTATCGGCCTCGATCTGGCGGATGATGTCGTAGCGCGCCTGATGCTCGGCGTGGGTGCCGTGGCTCATGTTGAGGCGGAACACATCGGCCCCCGCCTCGAACAGCGCGCGGATGGTTTTGTAATCGGAAGATGCGGGGCCAAGCGTGGCCACGATCTTGACATTGCGAAGGCGTCTCATGCGTCCTCGGGGGTTCGTGTTTCGGTCAGTTCGTGGGCCGGGTGAAGCTATGGCCCAAAATCTCGTGCAGGGCAACTGGCACTCCCGCAATCGGTCGCGTAAAATGTCGTGACAGCAATTGGCGAAGACTTGATGACCGAAGAACAGGCATTTCATCTGAGCGGGGCCGGGCGGGCCGGGCGTTGGCTGGTGACGGTTGACCACGCCACCAACCGCGTGCCCGAATGGGTCAACGGCGGCGCCTTGGGCATTTGCAGCGCCGACATGGGGCGCCATATCGCCTATGACGTCGGCGCGTTGGGGCTGGCGCGGCATCTGGCCGAACGGCTCGATGCGCCGATGATCGCCTCGGATTTCTCGCGGCTGGTGATCGATCCGAACCGCGGCGAGGATGACCCGACGCTGCTGATGCAGCTTTATGATGGCACGATCATTCCCGCCAATCGCGGGCTGGCCCCCGCCGCCGTGGCAGAGCGGCTGAACCGGCTTTACCGGCCCTATCACCGCGCCTTGGCGCAGCTTGCCGGGCAGCGCCCCGACCGGGCCATTTGCGCCATTCACAGCTTTACCCCCTGCCTGCGCGGCCGTGCGCCCCGGCCCTGGCAGGTGGGGGTGCTCTATTCGCATCTGGATGAACGGCTGGCCCGGCCGCTGATTGCCGCGCTCGCCGCCGAGGGGCTTTGTGTGGGCGACAACGAACCCTATTCGGGGCATCTTGCGGGCGACAGCATTGACCGTCACGCCTTGCAGCCGGGCCGGCCCAATGTGCTGATCGAGCTGCGCAACGACCTGATCGCGCAGGAAGACGGGCAGAGTGCCTGGGCCGACCGGCTGGCCCCGGTGCTGCAGCAGGTGCTGCGGGCAAGCGGCCTCTGACCGGGGCCGCGGCGCCTGGCCCGGAGAAAGCGCCAGGCGCCATCCGGGAATCGGCGCCCCGCGCCCACGGCTCACCCCCCCCCGGCCCTCTGCCGCCCAGGCCGCAGCGGGTTTGCTCCGGCCCAGAGCTTCACCCCTGCCGCATCAATCGCTCGATCTGTGCGATATTGGTGAACAAGTCGTTACCAATCCCGCCCAGCCCGCGCCACAAACTCCTTGCCGGTGCCATCGTGTCCCGTCATCCTTGCCAAAAGACAAGGTGGATCAGATGGTTGCTCTGTTTCTTGCAGTTTCCACAGCGGTTGCGCTGGTGCTCTGGGCCGAGCTTGGCCCGGCGGTTTCGACGCGCCAGCGGGCAAGGGCCACGCCGGCGCCCCTGCCCGAACTCGCCCCGCTAGCCCCCCGCGCGCGGCACGCTGCGCCGTCCGCCGCCGGGAACAGCCCGGCCGCCGCCGCCACGCCGGATGAGGACGCCGCCGTCATTGCGCGGCTGAGCCGGTTGCTGGCCGAACCCGTGCCGCCTTCCCCGCCCCGTGCCAGTGCCGCCGCAAAACCCGAACCCGTGCCGTTGCCGGACACCGAGGCCGGGGATCTGTTGCGAATCGCGGGGTTTCGCCCCGGCGACGTGATCGAGCTGGAGCTGGAAGGCCCCGCGCCGCGCCCCGAAGACATCCGGTTCGAACAGATCGGCCGCGACACCCGCGTGCTGATCGAAGGCTTCCCCGCGTTGATCGTGGCCCGTGCCCCGGCGCGGATGCTCTCGCCCGCAGCTTTCCGGTTCCGCAGTCCGCGCGCCGCCTGAGCGGCCCGGACGGAAAAGCCCCGGCCTGGGCTGGGCCGGGGCTTTTCATTTCTGTCCCGCCGCAGCCGGGGGCGCAAAATCAGCGCGCCGCCTTGCGGCTTTCGTCCAGATAGATTTCCCGCAGCCGCAGCGCCACCGGGCCGGGCTTTCCGGTGCCGATGGCCGCGCCGTCAAGTTCCACCACCGGCATCACGAAGGCCGAGGCCGAAGTGTAAAACGCCTCATCGGCCGCCTGCGCCTCAGCCACGGTAAAGGGACGTTCCTCCACCTCCATCTGCGCTTCGGCGGCCATTTTCAGCACCGCCGCGCGGGTGATGCCGTGCAAAATGTCATTCGAGAGGTTGCGGGTGATGATCCGCCCGCCCTTGACGATATAGACGTTGTTCGACGAGCCCTCGGTCACAAAGCCCTCTTCGACGAACCAGGCATCATCGACACCGGCCTTTTTCGCCATCATCTTCGCCATCGAGGGGTAAAGCAGCTGCACCGTCTTGATGTCGCGCCGGCCCCAGCGGATGTCATCGACCGAGATCACCTTG
>CAZPWV010000021.1:0-8334 GCA_964590825.1 uncultured Rhodobacter sp.
ACCATCGTGGCCGAGATCTCCTCCATGCAGTCGTCGAGGTGGCCCCCGTCGCCCCACGCGTGGTCCGGCTCGATGATGACGACCTGGTGCTGGCGCCACGCGTGGTCGACCGCGTCGCCGACGGCCTTCATGGTGCGCGGTGTCGAGAGGGTCCTGGCCTGGTGCTTGTAGCCGTTGCGCGACTTGAGGTGGAACTGCAGGTCCTTGGCGCGGAAGCCCTCGCGCAGCGCCTCGGACCAGGCATTCGACATCCGGGCGAATTGCGGGTCTTCCTTTTCGATGCGCCGGCGCATCGTCACCCGGCAGGCGTCGCGTTCGATCACCGCCAGATCGAGCGGCATCCCCACCGAGAGATTCGAGCGCAGGGTCGAATCCATCGACAACAGCACCGCCTTTTGCGCGTCTTCCATGCTGGTCGAGGGTCGCACCACGCGGTCGAGGATGGGTTTGCCGTATTTGTGTTCGCCGATTTGCAAAAACGGCGTGTCTTCCGTGGCCTCGATGAAATTGCCCTCGGGATAGACGAGGAAGAGCCGCATCGCGCCGCCCCGGCGCTGCCCCGCCACGATCATCGAGGCCGATACGCTGACCTTGGCGGCATTCATCTTGTGGTCGATGTCCTCGCGCACCGTGGCGAGCGTGTTGCCGATGAGTTCGGCCACCTTCAGCATCGTCGGCGCCAGCATGATCGAGGTTTCGGCGCTGGCAGCCTCGTCGTCGATCGCCTCACGCAGCCGCGCCAGCGTGGTTTGCGTCACCGACAGCGACCCGGCGGTGAGAATGGTGATGACCCGTTCGCCCGGTTCTTCAAAGGTGAACATCTTGCGATAGGTCGCGATATTGTCGAGCCCCGCATTGGTGCGGGTGTCGCTCAGGAGCACCATGCCGTCGTCGAGCAGAAGGCCCACGCAATAAGTCATCATCTTCCCCGGAAAATCCTGCGCAACCTTATTGTTGCACCGCCTCCAGCGCAACCGTCACATCGAGCCGTTCCTGCGTGCCCTGCCCCTGCGCCACGCCCTTGATCGGTGCCGCCTCGCGCGCATCAAGGCCGGAACCAAGGCGGATATAGCGGGCATCGGGGCAGCATTCATTGGCGGGGTCAAAGCCGATCCAGCCGATTCCCTCGACCCAGATTTCGGCCCAGGCATGGGCGGCTTCGTGCGGTCCGCCATCTTCGCGGGCAAAGAGATAGCCCGAAACGTAGCGGGCGGGCATGGCCTGGGCACGGGCGCAGGCGATCAGCGCATGGGCATGATCCTGGCACACGCCCTCGCCCAGGGCCAACGCTTCGGCGGCGGTGGTATGGGCATGGGTCGCGCCGGGGCGATAGGCGATGGCGGCGGCAACCGCGCGTGACAGCCGATGCGCCCGGTCCAGCGCATCGGTGGCGCCGGCCGTAGCCTCGCCGGCCAGGCTGCGGATCGCATCATCCATCCAGGTGGCGGTGGTTTCGCGCATATAGGCCAGCGGATTGACGGTTTCGCGATGGCCGCGCAGCACCCCGGCCAGATCGGTGGTGTCGACCTGCCCCACCACCGAAACCGTCAGCTCGCTGACCGGGCCACGCAGCGACCAGCCCTCGACCTTGTCGCCCGCCCCGTCGCGGAAGGCACCGCCGCGCAGCCCGCCCTCGACCGCGACCTCCCAGGAAATCGTGCGCTGGCCATCGAAGCGCGAGGGAAAGAGCCGGAGCGATTGCACCGCCGCGCGCATCGGCGCGTCATATTGGTAGGTGGTCACATGGTTGACGGTGAGGATCATCTTGCGTCTCCGCTCAGGTAGGCGGCCTGCACCATGTCGGACAATTCGCCCACGTCGCGGATGAAGCGGGTGAGAAACTCGTGCAGACCTTCGTCGAAAATTTCCTCCACCCGCGTTTCGGCAATCTCGCCCACCAGCGCGCGGGCCCGCATCTGCGCCGGGCCGGATTTGTGATAGGCATGGGACAGATCATCGAGCTGCGTCATCGCCATGGTGATGGCACTGATGAGCGAGCGCGGCGACTGCCGGTTGAGAATGAGAAAATGCGCAATCTTTGCCGCCGTGATCTCGCCGCCATAGGCCCAGTGAAAGGCGCGATGCGCCGAAAGCGCCCGCAAGAGCGTTTGCCACTGGTAATTGTCGAGCCCGGTGCCGACAAAATCGACCGAGGGCAGAAGGACGTAATATTTCACGTCGATCAGCCGGGCGGTATTGTCGGCGCGTTCCAGCGCAAAGCCGAGGTTGAGGAAATTGTAGCCGTCATTGCGCAGAAGCGTGGCGTCGATCGCCCCGCGCACCTGCGCCGCCTGCCGGTTCACCCATTCGGTGAGCATGGTGAGTTCGAGTTCCGAGCGCGGCCGCCGTTCCAGCTGGCGCATCTCCTGAAAGGCGCCGTTGAGCGCATCCCAGACCTGGCTGGTGAGCGCCGTGCGCACGATGCGGGCGTTTTCACGGGCGCGCTCGATGCAGCTGAGCACCGAAGAGGGGTTGTCGCGGTCGAAGAAGAGATAGCTTTCAATGTTGCGCTGCACCGGGTCGCCGTATTTCGTGGCAAAACCCTCGGCGGTGCCCGAGGCCTGCAACAGGCTTTCCCATTCGCTGCGGTAGCCATGGCCGGCCGAGGGCATCAGCGCGATGCGTGCCCCCACCTCCAGAAGCCGCGCCATGGTTTCGGCGCGCTCGATATAACGCGCGATCCAGAACAGGTTTTCCGCGGTTCTGCTCAGCATGGTCTTACTCCGCCAAAACCCAGGTATCTTTCACGCCGCCCCCTTGCGAGGAGTTCACCACCAGCGAGCCCTCCTTCAGCGCGACGCGCGTCAGCCCTCCCGGCACCAGTTCGATCTTTTCGCCCACCAGGCAATAGGGGCGCAGATCGACATGGCGCGGTGCGATGCCTTCCTCGACGAAGGTGGGTGTGGTCGAGAGCGCCAGCGTTGGCTGGGCAATGTAGTTTTCCGGGTCTTCCAATATCTTGGCGCGGAAGGTCTCGATCTGCTCACGCGTCGATTTCGGCCCCACCAACATGCCGTAACCGCCCGAGCCATGCACCTCTTTCACCACCAGTTCCCCCAGATTATCAAGCACATAGCCGCAATCATCGGGTTTGGCGCATTGCCAGGTGGGCACGTTTTGCAAAAGCGGCTCCTCGCCCAGATAAAACCGCACCATCTCGGGGACGAAAGTGTAAACCGCCTTGTCATCGGCCACGCCCGCGCCCGGCGCCGAGCAGATGCTGACCCCGCCCGAACGATACACATCCATCAGGCCGGGGATGCCCAGCATCGAATCCGGGCGGAAGCAGAGCGGGTCAAGATAGGCGTCATCGATGCGGCGATAGATCACGTCAAGCTTCTTCGGCCCCTCGGTGGTGCGCATCCAGACAAAGCCGCCCTCGACGAAGAGATCGTCGCCTTCGACCAGTTCCACCCCCATCAGGTCGGCCAGAAAGCTGTGTTCGTAATAGGCCGAGTTGAAATGCCCCGGCGTCAGGATCGCAATCGTCGGTTCACGCTCGCAGCGCGCGGGGGCAACGCTGGCCAGCGTGCGGCGCAGCGCATCGGCATAGCCATCGACCGGCTCGATGCGGTTTTCGCGGAACAGTTGCGGAAACATCCGCATCATGATTTCGCGGTTTTCCAGCATGTAGCTGACCCCCGAGGGGGTGCGGCAGTTATCCTCCAGCACGAAGAAATCATCGGGCCCGGTGCGCACGATGTCGATGCCGACGATGTGGGAATAGATGCCGCGCGGCGGCGTGAAGCCGGCAACCGCGCGCTCGTAGGCCTCGTTTTGATAGACCAGCCGGCCGGGTATCTTGCCGGCGCGGACAATCTCGCCGCGGCCATAGACATCGAGCAGGAAGGCATTGAGCGCCCTTGCGCGTTGCTTGATGCCGCGTTCGAGCTTGCGCCATTCGGCCTGCGTGAAGACGCGCGGAAACATGTCGAAGGGAATCAGCCGGTCCGGGTCGCCGCCCTCGCCATAAACCGCAAAGGTGATGCCGATGCGGCGAAACAGCGCCTCCGCCTCGGCCTGTTTCATCGCCCGGAGTTCGGCCGGCATGGAACGGGTCCAGTCTTCCAGCCGCGCATAGGGCGCCCGCACGGCACCGCCTTCATACATTTCGTTGAAATAATCCGTCATCGGCGTTGATTCCTCCGGCCTTGGTCGAATCCTAGGCAGCCGATCCGGCAAGAGGAAGCGGGGCGGGCCGAAAAGCGCAGCGAAACCCGCCGTTAGCGCCCGCAAGTTGAGCGAGCGGTGAAAAATTGGGCAAATCCTGGTCCGGGTTGAGGGCGCGGCCCCCGCTTGCACGGCCCCGCGCCTGCCCCTATCTGTGGGGAACCCAGTGCGAGGATGCCATGAATTTCACCCTGCCCCAGCCCGTCTTTGATGCCGCCGCCGTGACCGGCGCCGATCCCTTTGGTGCCCTGCCCGAATGGGACCTGAGCGATCTTTACGCCGCCCCCGATGCCCCCGAACTGGCCCGTGACATGGCCTGGCTCGAGGCCGAATGCGCGGCTTTTGCCACCGATTACCGGGGCAATCTGGCCGGGTTGGATGCGGCGGCCATGGCCCGCTGCATTGACCGCCACGAAGCGATCGAGACCGTGGCCGGGCGGATCATGTCTTATGCCGGGCTGCGCTATTACCAGAATACGGTAGATGCCGAACGCGCCAAGTTCATGGCCGATGCGCAGGACCGCATCACCGCCTTCACCACGCCGCTGGTGTTTTTCAGCCTCGAGTTCAACCGCATCGACGATGCCGCCTATGCGGCGCTCTTTGCCGATGCGCGGCTGGCGCGCTTCAAGCCGGTGTTTGACCGGATGCGGGCGATGAAGCCGCATCAGCTTTCCGACGAGATGGAAACCTTCCTGCACGATCAATCGGTTGTGGGCGCCTCGGCGTGGAACCGGCTGTTTGATGAAACCACCGCCGCGCTCGAATTTACCGTGGCGGGCGAGACCCTCAGCCTTGAGGCCGCCACCACGCTTCTGACCGATCACGACCGCGCCAAGCGCGAGGCGGCGGCGCGCGAACTGGCCCGGGTGTTCGGCGCCAATGTCAAGCTTTTCGCCCGCATCCACAACACCTTGGCAAAGGAAAAGGAAATCGAGGACCGCTGGCGCAAAATGCCCAGTCCGCAGATGGGGCGGCATCTGTCGAACCATGTCGAACCCGAGGTGGTGGAGGCTTTGCGCAATGCGGTGGTGGCGGCCTATCCGCGGCTTTCGCACCGCTATTATGCGCTGAAGGCCAAATGGCTCGGGCTGGACAAGCTGCAGGTCTGGGATCGCAACGCCCCCCTGCCCAGCGAGACCCCGCGCGTTATCGGCTGGGCTGAGGCCGAAGCCACGGTGATCGGCGCCTATGCGGGGTTCGATCCGCGCATGGCCGAGATTGCCGCGCCCTTCTTTGCAAAGGGCTGGATTGACGCGGGGGTGAAACCCGGCAAGGCCCCCGGTGCCTTTGCCCACCCCACCGTCACCACCGTGCACCCCTATGTGATGCTGAACTATCTGGGCAAGCCGCGCGATGTGATGACGCTGGCACATGAATTGGGCCATGGCGTGCATCAGGTTCTGGCCGCCAAGCAAGGCCCGCTGCTCAGCGACACGCCGCTGACGCTTGCCGAAACCGCCAGCGTTTTTGGCGAAATGCTCACCTTCCGCGCCTTGCTGAATGCCGCCCGAACCCCTGCCGAACGCAAGCAATTGCTGGCAGGCAAGGTCGAAGACATGATTAACACGGTGGTGCGGCAGATCGCCTTTTACGATTTCGAATGCAAGCTTCATGCTGCGCGGGCCGAGGGCGAGCTGACGCCCGAGGCGATCAACGCGCTCTGGATGTCGGTGCAGGCCGAAAGCCTTGGCCCGGCGTTTGAGTTCATGGAGGGCTACGAAACCTTCTGGAGCTATATTCCGCATTTCGTCCACTCGCCCTTTTACGTTTACGCCTATGCCTTTGGCGACGGGCTGGTGAACGCGCTTTACGCCGCCTATGCAGGTGGGCTGCCCGAGTTTCAGGCGAAATATTTCGCCATGCTCGAAGCCGGCGGCTCCAAGCACCACCGCGAGCTTCTGGCCCCCTTCGGCCTTGATGCCTCCGACCCGGCGTTTTGGGGCAAGGGGCTGAGCATGATTGCCGGGCTGATCGACGAATTGGAGGCGATGGAGGGCTAACGTAGCGTTACCCCGCTAGGCGCAAGCCCCGCCCGCTGCTAGCCTGCCGCAAAAGGGAGGGCTGTCATGGGTTGGGGAAAGCGTATCGGGCTGGGTCTTGCGGGGCTTTTGGTGCTGGGCGGGGCGGGGTTTTTTGCCTTCGCGCCGGGAATTGTCGAACGCGGCCAGAACAAGGTGGTGCCCCATGCGCCCTGGCCGGTCAGCGAGGCCGCGGCGGCGCTGCACAAGGGGCTGGTGGTTGGCGACTGGCATTCGGATGCGCTTTTGTGGGACCGCAACCTTTTGGCCCGCTCGGACCGCGGCCACACCGACCTGCCCCGGCTGCGCGCCGGAAACGTGGCGATTCAGGTCTTTACCACCGTCACCAAAAGCCCCTCGGGGCAGAATTACGAACACAATTCCACCGAGACCTCGGACAATATCACGCCTCTGGTGATTGCCCAGCTGCGGCCGGTGAAAAGCTGGTTCAACCTGACCGAGCGCGGCCTCGATCAGGCGGCACGGCTGAATGGCTTTGCGGCGAAAGCACCCGAAGAGCTGGTGGTGGTGCACTCGGTGGCAGACCTCGACCGGGTGCTGGCGGCGCGGGCCGAAGGGGCGCAGACCGTGGCCGGGATTCTGGGGGCCGAGGGCGGGCATGTGCTGGAGGGCGAGATTGCCAACCTTGACCGGCTCTATGATGCGGGCTTCCGGCTCATGGGGCTGACGCATTTCTTTGACAACGAGCTGGGCGGGTCGCTGCATGGCGAAGAAGACACCGGGCTAAGCCCCTTTGGCCGCGCGGTGGTGGCGAAGATGGTGGAAAAACACATGGTGATCGACCTCGCCCATGCCTCGGTGCAAATGGCGCGCGAGGTGCTGGCGATCGAGGGCACGCGGCCGATTGTCAGCCATGGCGGCATCCACGCGGTCTGCCCGGTCAAGCGCAACTTCCCCGACGAGATCATGCAGGCGGTGGCGGCCAAAGGCGGTCTGGTGGGGGTGGGCTACTGGGCCGATGTCACCTGCGATGCCACCCCCGCCGGCGTGGCAAAAAACATTCTGGCCGCCGTGGCGCTGCTGGGCGAAGACCATGTTTCGCTGGGTTCGGATTTTGACGGCGCGGTGGAAACGCAGATCGACGCCTCCGAGCTTGCCGCGCTGACACAGGCGCTTCTGGATGCGGGGCTGAGCGAGGCGGTGATTGCCAAGGTGATGGGCGGCAACATGGCGCGCTACGTGCGCGAGGTGCTGCCGCACTAGCCCACACGGGCTAACGCCCTGATATTGCACGAAATACCGGGCGGCGCGGGAGCCGGAAAGGGGGGCGCTGCCCCCCTCGCCTCAGTCCCAGAGGCTTTCCACCTCGAAGCGGGTCAGGCGCGGATGCGCCAGCTTGCCGAAATCGGCCAGCCGGTCGAGTTGCGGGAACTGCGCCTCAAAAAGCGAGAGCATCCGCGGATCGATCATCCGCTCTACCCCCTCGCCGGGGTGAAAGGCCTCGATCTCCAGCCCCGCCACCCGCAGCGATCCGTGCTGCGCCAGAACGACATGATAGACCGTGACCGGGGCGACCGGCGTCACCTCGATGATGCTGACCCCATCGACAAAGGCCCGCGCCGGCACATAGGCCTGATCCAGCCCGGTGGCGCGCTTGAGCCTCGGGTCGCGCAGCAACAGCCGCGCCCTTGGCCCCAGCACCACATCGGGCAGGGGTCTGCCCTGGCCGAACGCCTCCGAGGTGATGCGCGTCAGGGTAACCTGCTCGCCGCTGCCCGCCTCGGCCTGAGGGTAAAGCACCATTGCGCCGATCCAGGTGATTGGCGTGCTTGGCCCTTCGGCGGTCTGTGCCCGCATTCCGGGCACAAGATCTTCGACCGCCACGGGGCCTTCGTCGGTGGCAATCACCGAGCCACGCGCCAAGGCCGAAAACGCCTCTTCGAACAGCGGCGTGGCCGGGGCCAGCCGGGTGCTTTCCAGCACCTCGCCCGAAGCGGTCAGCCAACTGGCTTCATAGCGCCGCGTCAGCGGCATCGCCCGCAGGCTTTTGGCCGCAGGCAAAGGGGCCTGACGCGGCAGCCGCGCAGGAAGGGTCGAATGGGTCTGCGGCACGGGCAAAACCTGCCCGGCGCCAACCCGATGGGAAAAAGACATGGCTCAGCCTTTCGGTCTGGTCACATCT
>CAZPWV010000021.1:8344-10358 GCA_964590825.1 uncultured Rhodobacter sp.
TCTGCGACGGCCCCCACCGGGTGCAGAGAGACAACCGAAAGATGCGCCCCGAAACGGGCCGCGTCAAATTTCATGAAGAATTGCTGAATGGGCAAGCCGCAATCGGGGGTCACGCCGGCACACTGTTTCGGCCTCGCGCGATAGTGCCCAGATTTCGCCGCAATTGGTTCGAATCACTTGCAGAGCTTGCCGGGGTCTCGACCCTGGCCGGGGGTGGCAGCCCCCGGCCCGACGGAGGGTTTTCCAAAAGCGCGGCTCCAGGCGAACGGTGCGACAGCCATGCAACCGGGTCTCAGCGGGGGGGGCCGCGACGGTCGGCAGGGCTGGGTCACAGCACCGGTCAGATCACAGGGATGGGCGCTTTCGGGTTGGCTTCAGCGCGCGGCAAGGCCCCGGCTGATCGCTGGCGCCACCGGCTTGGCGCTGTCGCGGCGCGCCAGCATGGCGGCACGGCGAGGGCCACGCGCCCAGGGCATCTGCACATTGGAGGTCGCGGCGGCATCCATGGCGGCCTGCATCCAGCGGCGGTTCGTTTTGGCGGTCATCTCTGCTCTCCTGCCTTGTGGCTTGTTGCGGGTCTTTGCCCGGATGCCCCTTTATCACCCGCCATTGCGGCATGGTTTTGGCGAAGATGAAAATTTTTCGCCCCGCGCAGGCCCGGAAATGTGGCAGGGCGATTGTTGCGCAAACGGCAAGAATAAGCGGATTTTCGGGGGTTACCGCGGCGGCCCGCCACAATTGTGGCAAAGCCGTGCCATTGCCGGGCACAATCGGGCCGCAATCACAGCCGGATGGCCGAGATCAGCCGCCCGTAATCGGCCTCGCCCGCATGGGTCGTGCGGCGGAAGGAATAGAATCGGGCCGGGTCTGAATAGGTGCAGTGGCGCGTCCATTCCGCCGCCCCCACGCCGGCGCTGCGCAGCCGGTGCAGGCTGTAGCCGGGCAGGTCAAAATGCGGGCGGCCATTCGGACCGCCGGCAAAAAAGCGGTCATTGGCCGGGTCTTCGGTCAGGAAGGTTTCCATGAACGCGTCGCCCACCTCATAGGCACGCTGCGAGATGCAGGGGCCGATCACCGCAGAGATGTTCCCGCGCGCCGCCCCCAGCGCCTCCATCGCGTCCAGCGTGGCCTCCAGAATGCCGCCCAGGCTGCCGCGCCAGCCGGCATGGGCCGCCCCCACCACCCCGGCGCGGCGGTCGGCAAACAGCACCGGCTGGCAATCGGCGGTCAGCACACTCAGCGCCAGCCCCGGCGTGGCACTGACCAGCGCATCGGCCCGAACCGCCGCAGGCAGGGGTCCGGTGACGGTGACCACATCGGGCGAATGGATCTGGTGAACCCCCACAAGCGCGGCCGGCTCCACGCCCATCGCCTGCGCCACGCGGCCCCGGTTGACCGCGACCGCCTCGGTCTGGTCGGACGAGCCATGGCCGCAGTTCAGCCCGGCAAACACCCCCGACGAGGCCCCTCCCCGGCGGGTAAAGAAGCCATGCGTGAGCCCCGAAAGGGCGGGCGAGGTGAGAATGTCAAGCGTCGTCGGCATGGCGGGCTCGGGCAGGGTCAAAGCCCGGCGGCAGCGGGGCGGTGGCGGGGAACAGGGCAAGCGTCTGGAACAGGTGACCCATTTCGGCGGGGTGGGTCAAGCGCCGATGCGCGGCACGGTGGGCGGCAAGCGCCGCGCCCTCGAGCCGCGCCGCCAGCGCCTCGGCCCGCGCGGTGATGCCCAGCCGCTCCAGAAGCACCCCCTGCGCCGTCATCGCAGAGGTGGCGCAGCCCGCCGCCCGTGCCGCCTGTGCCAGCGGCTCAAAGGCGACATGCGCGGTCAGGTCGGCCTCGCCGGGGGCGGCGAACGGGTCGCAAAAGGCATGGCCCCGCAGCGCCTGAAAGGTGTCGCCCAGACTGCGCCAATGGCCATAATCGATGAGAATTGCCGCCCCGCCATGGGCGGCGATGCGGCGGCCGATCTGCGCCACGATCGCCGGGGCCGCCGGGCAAAGCTCGACCACGTCGCCCT
>CAZPWV010000021.1:10383-16453 GCA_964590825.1 uncultured Rhodobacter sp.
CGGCCAGACGGTCGTGCAGCGCGGCGGGCGCCGCCGCGGGCGCCAGCCCGGCACACAGGCGGCCCCCCGCGTCCAGCCCGACCTGCCGCTCGGCCCAGGCGGCGCCCAGACGCTGAAACTGCCGGATCGGCAGGGCATCGAAAAACTCGTTGGCCAGCAGCAGGAGCGGCGCTTCGGGCAGGGTTTGCGCGTCGTCGTGCCAGGTGACATCCTGGCCCGCCAGCGTTTTGCGCTGCACCGCGCGCAGGGCGGGCGAGGCCTCGACCAGATGCAGCCGCGCCGCCTGCGCCATGGCCGGGCGCTTGGCGATCACCCGCAGCACATCGGCCATCAGCGTGCCCCGCCCCGGCCCCAGCTCGGCCAGGGTGAAGGGCGCGGGGGCGCCCTGATCTTGCCAGGCCTGCACCAGCGCGAGGCCCAGCATTTCGCCGAACATCTGCGAGATTTCCGGCGCGGTGATGAAATCGCCGCCCCGGCCCAATGGGTCGCGGGTGGCGTAATAGCCATGCGCGGGGTGCAGCAGGCATTCGGCCATGTAACTGTCGAGCCGGATCGGCCCGGTGGCGGCGATGCGCCGCGCCAAAAGCGCGTGCAGCGGCGTCACATTCGGCTCCGGCGCAGGGCGCGGCCGATGAACCAGCCCCCGGCAAGGATCATCGGCGCGGAAAGGATCTGCCCCATGGTCAGGCCGGCGTCGCCCAGTTGCAGCGCATAGCCAAGCGGGTTGGTGAGCGAGGCAAATTGCGCATCGGGCTGGCGGAACAGCTCGACAAAGGCGCGGGCCAGCCCGTAGCCGGCCAGAAACACCCCCAGAAGCAGCCCCGGACGGCGCAGCGCCCCAAGCCCCGCCAGCGCCCAAAGCAAAAGCCCCAGCCCCAGCCCTTCCAGCCCCGCCTCGTAGAGCTGCGAGGGGTGACGGGCGCAAAACCCGTCGATCTGCCCCGCCAGCCCGCCGCAGCTTTGCGCCGCCACCCCAGGAAAGATCACCCCAAAGGGCAGATCGGTGGGCCGGCCCCAAAGCTCGGCATTGACGAAATTGGCCGCCCGCCCCAGCGCCAGCCCCAAAGGCGCCACCAGCGCAAAGGCATCGGCCAGGCGCAGCGGGGCGTAGCCGTGGCGGCGGCAAAACCATAGCCCCGCCAGCACCACGCCCAGAAAACCACCGTGAAAGGACATGCCGCCGCGCCAGAGCCGGACCACTTCGAGCGGGTCGGCCAGATAGCTGGCCGGGTCGTAAAAGACAATGTAGCCCAGCCGCCCCCCCGCCATCACCCCGATGATGACGGCGGTCAGCAGGTCTTCGAGCTTTTCGGCCGGCATCGGCGCGGTGCCGCCCCAAAGCCGTGGCCGGCGCATCAGCGCCACCATGATCCGCCAGCCCGCCAGCAGCCCGACAATATAGGCCAGCGCATACCAGCGGATCGGCAGGCCCAGACCCGGAACCACGAAAGCCACGGGCGAAAGATCGGGAAAGGGAATGGCCATGATCGTCCTTGCGGTTGCGCGGTGCCAAAAGGCCCCGGCCCTGCGGCGAAGTCAACCTTGTCTAAGCGCGGCCATCGGACCATATAGGGCAAAATCCGGTGAGCATGAGGGAAACGCAATGCAAGCTCCGAACCGTTTCTTCGACGAGATGTCGAAGCTGATGACCAATGCCATGGGCGTGGCGCAGGGCGCCAAGACCGAGGCCGAGACCGCGATGAAAAGCTGGATGGACCGCTGGCTGGCCGACCGCGATTTTGTCACCCGCGAGGAATTCGACGCGGTGAAGGCGATGGCGGTCAAGGCGCGCGAGGAAAACGCGGCGCTTCTGGCGCGCATCGCGGCGCTGGAAGCCGCGCCGAAAAAGGCAAAGAAAGAGGCCTGAGCCGCCTTAGTCGAGCGCCAGTTCCTGCGCCAGCGTGCCATCGGCGCGGTAGATCAGCACGCGCCCCGCAGCGGTGACCACGACCGTCAGGCCCCGCGCAAAGGTAAGCGCCTCGACCCTTTCGCCCGCGGGCAGGGTGATTGCGGCGGGCAGATCGGGCAAGGGCGCCGCCCCCGGCAAGCGGATGACAAGCAGCGCCACGATCGCTAAAAGGCCCACAATCATCGTGGCGGTCAGCACCGTGACGAGGGTTTTCAGAAACCGGATCTCGGGCGGCGGGGCCGCATCGGAAGGCAACATGTCGGACAAGGCGAAGAACCTCCTCAGCGTCGAGATCGGGGATATGCCCGGTGAGCGCCTTGATAAGGCACTGGCGGCGCTTGTGCCAGAGCAGGCGGCGCTGTCGCGCTCGCGGCTGGCGCGGCTGATTGCCGAGGGCGCGGTCCGCCTTGCGGGCGTGGAGGTGCGCGACCTCAAGGCCAAGGTGACGCCGGGCGAAGTTTACACGATCGCGCTGGAGCCGCCGCGCCCGGTGGCGACCGAGGCGCAGGACATTCCCTTGCGCGTGCTTTGGGAGGATGACGACCTGATCGTCATCGACAAGCCGGCGGGGCTGGTGGTGCACCCGGCGCCCGGCTCGGAAGATGGCACGCTGGTCAATGCGCTATTGCATCATTTCGGCGGCCGGCTTTCGGGCGTGGGCGGCGAGGCGCGGCCGGGGATCGTTCACCGCATCGACAAGGATACCTCGGGGCTGCTGGTGGTGGCCAAATCGGACCGGGCGCATCACGGGCTGGCGGCGCAATTCGAGGCGCATACGGTGCACCGGCATTATCTGGCGGTGGTGCAGGGCCTGCCCGAGGCGGGCGATCCGCGGCTGCGCGGCACGCCGGGGGTCAGCTTCGAGGCCGGAAACATTCTCAAGATCACCTCGCAACTGGCCCGCCACAAGACCGACCGGCAGCGCCAGGCGGTGCTGTTTTCGGGCGGGCGCCATGCGGTGACGCGGGCGCGGGTGGTGGAGGCGTTCGGCACCGTGGCGGCGCTGATGGATTGCTGGCTGGAAACCGGGCGCACGCATCAGATCCGGGTGCATATGGCGCATGTGGGCCACGGGCTGGTGGGCGATCCGACCTATGGCGGGCGGCGCAAGCTGGCGGTCCGCGCGGTGGGGGTGGCGGCGGCCGAGGCGGTGGCAAGCTTTCCCCGTCAGGCGCTGCACGCGGCGACGCTGGGATTCGTTCACCCGGTGACGGGCGAAGAACTGAGCTTCACCTCGCCCCCGCCGGCCGATTTCGAAGCCCTGCTGGCCGCCTTGCGCGCGGGGGCGGGCGCCGCAACGCCCCCCGGCGGCCGCTGAGCCATCACGCTTGCGTCAACGCCGCTTGCGGGGCGGCGGAATTGGGGTCATCCTTCGTTCAACCCAGCGTGATCGAAAGCCGCCCGCCGGGGCCAGGGCCTTGAAAGGGCAGCTTTCCTTCCCCATTTTCCGGGGTCGATGAGGGAGAAACCGAAGATGTCGAACCTGACGCGCTACGCCAACCTGCCGGCCCCCAGCCCCGAACAGGGGATGAACCGCTATCTGCAGGAGATCCGCAAGTTTCCGCTTCTGGAGCCCGAGGAGGAATACATGCTGGCCAAGGCCTGGGTCGATCATCAGGATCCCAAGGCCGCGCATCGGCTGGTCACCTCGCATCTGCGGCTGGCGGCCAAGATTGCCATGGGCTATCGCGGCTACGGGCTGCCGCAGGCCGAGGTGGTTTCCGAGGCCAATGTGGGGCTGATGCAGGCGGTCAAACGCTTTGACCCGGAGCGCGGCTTTCGGCTGGCCACCTATGCGATGTGGTGGATCCGCGCGGCGATTCAGGAATATATCCTGCGCTCGTGGAGCCTGGTGAAACTGGGCACGACCTCGGCGCAGAAAAAGCTGTTCTTCAATCTGCGCAAGGCGAAATCGAAAATCGGCGCCTATGAGGATGGCGATCTGCGGCCGGAAAACCTGGCTCAGATCGCCCGCGACCTGAACGTGAGCGAATCCGAGGTGGTGGATATGAACCGCCGCCTGTCGGGGGGGGATGCCTCGCTCAATGCGCAGGTCGGCGCCTCGGATGGCGAAAGCACCACGCAATGGCAGGACTGGCTGGAAGACGAAGACGCCGATCAGGCCGAAGCCTATGCCGAGGCCGACGAACTGGCCGCCCGCCGTTCGATGCTGGTGGCGGCGATGGATGTGCTGGGCGAGCGCGAGCGCGACATCTTGATGGCGCGGCGGCTGCGCGACGAGCCGGTGACGCTTGAGGATCTCTCTACGCAATACGCGGTCAGCCGCGAGCGGATCCGGCAGATCGAGGTGCGGGCCTTTGAAAAGCTGCAAGCCCGGATGAAGGTTCTGGCACGCGAAAAGGGCATGAGCCTGCCGGGGTAAGCCCCCACCGCTTGCCCCCCACCGCTTGCCCCGCCCGCCGCGCCGCGCTAGCGTGACGGGCTGCCGTGATGGGGCTGCCTCGACCGGTCAGCTCGGCGGGTCACCGTCTTGGCGCGACACACAGGAGGGCATCATGAAACCGATGAACTGGGGCATTCTGGGGGCGTCGAACTTCGCGCTCCACCGCATGGGGCCGGCGATTCACGCGGCGCGCGGGGCACGGCTGGCGGCGCTGGCCAGCCCGCATCCGGCCAAGGCCGCGCCCTTTTCCGCCTTCGCGCCGGGCTTGCGCCTGCACGCCGATTATCAGGCCCTGCTCGACGACCCCGCGATCGAGGCGGTCTATATTCCGCTGCCCAATACGCTGCATGTCGAATGGGGGCTCAAGGCGCTGGCCGCCGGCAAACATGTGCTGATCGAAAAGCCGCTGGCGATGACGGCGGCCGAAATCGACCCGCTGATCGCCGCCCGCGACCGCAGCGGAAAATTCGCCACCGAGGCCTATATGATCGTGCATCATCCGCAATGGCAGTTGGTGCGACGGCTCATCGACGAGGGGCGGATCGGGCGGCTCAGGCACGCCGATGTGGCCTTCACCTTCGACAACCCCGACCCCGCCAATATCCGCAACCGTGCCGATATGGGCGGCGGCTCGATCCCCGATATCGGGGTCTATGCCTATTCCTCGGTGCGCTTTGCCGCTCGCGCCGAGCCGGTGGCGCTGCGCTCGATGATCCGGCGCGAGAATGGCGTGGACAGTTTCACCCAGGTCTGGGGCGAGATGGAGGGGCCGGCGGGGCGGTTTTCCTATGCCGCCCTCACCTCGACCCGGCTTTTCCCGCGCCAGGAAGTCACGTTTCAGGGCGAGACCGGCCGGATCACGCTGAGCGCGCCCTTCAACGCCGGGGTATTTGGCGAGGCGCAGGTCACGCTGCATGGCACGAATACCGCCGAAACCCACCGCTTCCCCGGCGTGAACCAGTATGTTCTGCAGGTCGAGGCTTTTGTGGCCCATCTGCGCGGCGCCACCCCCTACCCCTGGACGCTGGAGGATGCCCGCGCCGGCCAGGCGATGATCGACATGGTGCGGGCCGGCGAAATCTGACCGTCACGGGCAGTGCATCAAGCGGCGGGGGCAGCGCCCCCTGCCCGACCCGGCCCAAGCGCGCCGTCAGGCCAGTTTGGCGAGGCGTTCTTCAAGCACGTCGAAGGGCACGCCCGGCTCATCCTTGGCGCAGCGGATGACCAGCGAGGTTTTCACGCTGGCCACGTTATCGGCGGCGGTCAGTTGCCCGGTCAGGAAATTCTGGAAGGTGCTGAGGTCGGGCGCGGCGCATTTCAGCACGAAATCGATCTCGCCGTTGAGCATGTGGCATTCACGCACCAGCGGCCAGGCGCGGCAGCGCGCCTCAAAGGCGCTGAGGTCGGTTTCGGCCTGGCTGTGCAGCCGCACCATGGCGAAAACCTGCACCTCAAAGCCCAGCTCGCGCGGGTTCACATCGGCATGGTAGCCCCGGATGAACCCCGCCTCCTCCAGCGTGCGCACCCGGCGCAGGCAGGGCGGCGCGGAAATGCCCACCCGCTTGGCCAGTTCCACATTGGTCATCCGCCCGTCGGCCTGAAGCTCGGCCAGAATCTTCCGGTCGATCTCGTCGAGCTTGGTGGTTGCCATGTTACCCTCCGTGGTTCGCGCAGAACTTATCCGCGAGGCGGAGAATGCGCAATAATGTTTCGTGCCATTGGCCGCAAGCGCAATTCGTCGCAGGCGAACTGTTGTA
>CAZPWV010000022.1:0-15676 GCA_964590825.1 uncultured Rhodobacter sp.
CTTCGCAACGAAATCCGCGCGATCCAGCGTGAACTGGGCATCACCACGATCTTCGTCACCCATGACCAGGAAGAGGCGCTGTCGATGTCGGACCGGGTCGTGGTCATGCATCAGGGCATCGCCGATCAGGTCGGCACGCCCTTTGAAATCTACAACAAACCCAACACCCGTTTTGTCGCCGGCTTTGTCGGCACGCTGAACACGCTCGAGGCCGAGGTGACCGACCCCGCCGCCGGCACGGTGACCATCGCCGGCACCCCCGTCACCTTGCCGCATCCCCTGCCCGCCGGTCAGGTGACCCTCGGGCTGCGCCCCGAGGCGGTGAGCCTGGGTCAGAGCGGCCGCGACACCTGCCTGAGCGGCACCATCCGCGATGTCGATTTCCTCGGCTCGGTGATCCGGCTCAGCGCCGATCTGGGCGGGCAGCGGATCGCCTTCGACACGTTCAACAACAGCCATGTCGCCCCGCCCAAAGTGGGCGATCAGGTCACGCTGGGCCTCAACGCGGCCGACCTTCTGGTGATCGGCGCGTAACGGCACGGCGGGGCGGCGCCACTCGGCCCCGAACCCGGCCCGATACCCGGCCCGATTTCCAAAGTGTCGAAATATCCTGGGGGTGAATTGCGCCTGCGCAAGAGGGGGCAAGGCCCCCCGCCCGCCCTGTTTCCGCCCGCGCCCTGTTTCCGGCCGCGCCCTACTTCCGGCCACGAAAGAACCGCGCCCTTTCGTACAGGTCTTCAAGCCGCTTCATCCGCAGCGATGTTTCCTGCCAGGTCAGCGACTGCACCGCCGCCATCAGCGTTTCCACCAGCACCTGAATGGCCACCGTGCTGTCCCAGGCGCTGGGCACCTCGACCTGCGCCGAAAACCGGTAGCGCGCATGGGCGCTGGCGGGGCTGACCCAGGGGTCGGTAATCAGCACCACTTCGGCGCCCTGTTCGGCGGCCATCTCGACCAGTTGCAGCACGTTGTTTTCATAGCGGCGAATGTCGAAGGCCAGGAGCACATCGCCCTTGCGCATCTCGATCAGCGCCGGCGGCCAGGCATTGGAGACCGGCAAAAGCAGTTCCACCTCGGGGCGGATCACCTTCATATGGGTGACGAAATATTCCGCCATCGCCAGGGTGATCCGCCCGCCAGTGGCAAAGATCTTGCGCCCCGGATCGGCCAGAAGCCGCGCCGTGGCATCAAATTCGGCATGGTCGATCTGTGCCAGCGTGGCTTGCAGATTGGACAGCACCGCATCGGCAAACCGGTTGAGCACATGCGCCTCGGGCGCATCGCCGGCCCAGCGGTCATGCTTGGCCAAGGGCGAGACCAGCCGCGCCTCAAGCTCCTCGCGCACCGCCGCCTGCCAGCCCGGATAGCCGCCAAAGCCCATCTTCTGCGCCAGCCGCACGACCGTCGGCGAAGACACCTCGGCCGCCCGCGCCAGTTGCGTGACCGAACCCAGCAGCGCCACCGGATAATGGCGCAGCACATGCCCGGCCAATTGCTTTTCGGCCCGCGTCATCGCCCCGATGGCGGCGCGCAGCTGGTCTTCGATCGTGGGCCGTGTTGCCGCCAAAACGGGCACCTCTCGCCAAAAACCCGACTCAGCGGGCAAGAACAGATTGTAACAGAAATTTTGTCTTTGAAATGATGTTGACAGAATGGGGCCTTCGGAGGACGCTTTCCACGAGCGATCATGAGAATCGACAGGGAGCGATGAAACCTTCGGACACCACACAGGCGGTGATCGTGGAGGAGCATGGGGGGGAAAGCCCCTTTGTGCTTGTTTGCGAACATGCGTCAAACGAGTTCCCGCCCCCCTGGGGCGATCTGGGGCTGAGCGCTGCGGCGCGGATGGCGCATATCGCCTGGGATCCGGGCGCACTCGGGCTGGCGCGGGGGCTGGCGGCACGGCTGTCTGCGCCCCTGGTGCGGGCCACCCATTCGCGGCTGATCTATGACCTCAACCGCCCGCCGCAGGCCCGTGGCGCGATGGCGGAGCGCTCTGAAATCTACACCATCCCCGGCAATGCCGGGCTGAGCCCCGCCGCGCGGCTGGCCCGCACAGAGGCGCTCTATCTGCCGTTCCACGCCGAATTGCGGGCCGTGCTGGCGCGCCGCCTGGCGCTGGGGCAGGCCCCGGTCCTGGTCACCGTGCATTCCTTTACGCCGGTCTTTCACGGCGCCCCCCGCGCGGTCGAATTCGGCATCATCCACGATGCCGACCCGGCCCTTGCGCAGGGCGTTCTGGCCGAGGCGCAGGCGCAGACCCGGCTCGATTGCCGCCTCAACGAGCCCTATTCGGCCGCCGACGAGGTCACCCACACGCTGGCGTTGCAGGCAACGCCGCTGGGGCTGGCCAATGTCATGCTCGAGATCCGCAACGACCTGATTGCCGACGCTGCCGCGCAAGAGGCGATGGCCGGGCGCCTTGCCCCGGTGCTGCGTGCCGCTCTGGCCCGGTTGCGCACAACCGAGGAGGCACGCTGATGCACCGCTATCTGATTGCCTATGTGCATTTCGTCGATGCGCTGAACCGCCGGCTGGGCCGGTTCGCCATGTATCTGCTTTATCTGATGATGGGCATCATGGTCTGGTCGATGGTCACCAAGGCGATGCATATTCCCGCGATCTGGACGCTGGAAATGGCGCAGTTCACGCTGGTGGCCTATTACATGCTGGGCGCGCCCTGGAGCCTGCAAGGCGAGGTGAACGTGCGGATGGACCTGCTTTATGCACGGTTTTCCACCCGCGGACGGGCGCTGACCGATGCCTTCACCGTGTTTTGCCTGATGTTCTACCTGGGGGTGATGCTCTATGGCGCCTTCGACTCGACCGCCTATTCCTTCGCCATGAACGAGCGCAACCCCACCGCCTGGCGGCCGCCGCTCTGGCCGCTCAAAAGCATCATCACCGCCTCTTTCGCGCTGATGCTGCTGCAGGCCTCGACGTTGCTCTTGCGGGATCTGGCCTGCCTGCGCGGCGAAAAGAACTGCATGCAGCGGGAGGAGCCGTGATGGATTACAACACCATTGCCCTGCTGATGTTTTCGACGCTGCTTTTGATGATGATTACCGGGCAGCGTGTCTTTGGCGCCATCGGCTTTGTCGCGGTGGTGGCGGCGTTGACGCTCTGGGGGCCGGGCGGCACCGACATGGGCTTTTCCGCGGTGATGAAGCTGATGAAATGGACCCCGCTTCTGACCCTGCCGATGTTCGTCTTCATGGGCTATGTGATGAGCGAGAGCCGCCTGGCCGAAGATCTTTACCGGATGTTTCACGTCTGGTTCGGGCCGCTGCCGGGGGGGCTGGCCATTGGCACCATCCTGCTGATGGTGATGATTTCGGCGATGAACGGGCTCTCGGTCGCCGGCATGGCGATTGGCGCCACCATTGCGCTGCCCGAACTGGTCCGGCGCAACTATGACAAGCTGATGATTTCGGGCGTCATTCAGGCCGGCTCCAGCCTTGGCATCCTGATCCCGCCCTCGGTGGTGCTGGTGCTGTTCGCGCTCATTGCCCGGCAGCCGGTGTCGAACCTCTGGCTGGCCGGCGTGGTGCCGGGGCTGATGATGGCGGGGCTGTTCATCCTCTATATCCTGATCCGCACCGGGCTCAATCCGGCGCTGGCCCCGATGATGAGCGCCGAAGAACGCGCCTCGATCAGCCGCGCCGAAAAATTCCGGCTGCTGCGGGCAGGGCTTTTGCCGATCGCCATTTTCGTGGCGATGATGGTGCCCTTTCTCAAGGGCTGGGCCAGCCTGACCGAGGCCTCGGTGGTGGGGGTGGCGGCCACGGTGCTGGGGGCGGTGCTGAAAGGCCGCTTTACCCGGCAGGTCTTTGAGGTGGCCACCAAACAGACGCTGCTGATTACCGTCATGTTCATGATGATAATCACCGCCGCGCTCAGCTTTGGCGCGGTCTTTGACGGGCTTGGCGCGGGCAAGGCGATCCAGCAATTCTTCTTGCAAGATCTTGGCCTTGCCCCCTGGCAGGTGCTGGTGCTGATGCAGGCCAGCTTCCTTGTGATGGGAATGTTTCTCGACGATACCGCCATGCTGGTGATCGTGGCGCCGGTGTTTGTCAGCCTCGCCAAGGCCTTGGGGTTTGATCTGGTCTGGTATGGCATTCTTTATACCATCACCTGCCAGATCGCTTACCTGACGCCGCCCTTTGGCTATAACCTCTTTCTGATGAAGGCGCTGGCCCCGCCCGAGTTCACCCTGCCGGTGATCTACCGCTCGGTCTGGCCCTTCGTTCTGGTGATGGCCTTTACCCTCGTGCTGATTATGATTTTTCCGCAAATCGCGCTTTGGCTGCCGCAAACGGTGCTGGGGCGCTGAAAGAACCCAAGAACGACCCCGAAACGGGGCATCAACCCAACAAGGAGAGAGAAATGACGACGACCAGACGGAAGTTCCTCACCACCGGTGCCGTGGGGGCTGCGGCAGCGGGCCTTGCCGCCCCCGCGCTTGCGCAGGAAACGATCAAATGGCGGCTGCAAACCTATGCCGGCGTCGCGCTGGCCGAAGAGGTGGTCAAGCCCGCGATCGAGGCCTTCAACACCATCGCCAACGGCCAGATGGAAATCGAGCTTTACACCGCCGATCAGCTCGTGCCGACGGGCGAGCTCTTCCGCGCGATGCAAAACGGCACCATCGACGCCGTGCAATCGGATGATGACTCCATGGCCTCGCCCACCGAAGTCACCGTTTTCGGCGGCTACTTCCCGCTGGCGCTGCGCTATTCGCTCGATGTGCCGGCGCTGTTCAACAGCTACGGGCTGAAGGAAATCTGGGAAGAAGAATATGCCAAGGTGGGCATCAAGCACATCTCGGCCGGCTCGTGGGATCCGTGCAACTTCAACATGAAAGAGCCGATCAACAGCCTTGCCGATCTCAATGGCAAGCGGGTCTTCACCTTCCCCACCGCCGGGCGGTTCCTCGCCCAGTTCGGCGTCATTCCGGTGACGATCCCGTGGGAAGATGTGGAGGTGGCGCTGCAAACCGGCGAGCTGGACGGGCTTGCCTGGTCGGGCATCACCGAAGATTACACCTCGGGCTGGTCGAAAGTGGCCCCCTACTTCCTGACCAACAACATCTCGGGCGCCTGGATCGGCCATTTCTTTGCCAATATGGAGCGCTGGAACGCCCTGCCCGCGCATCTGCAACAGATGCTGCAAACCTGCTTCGACCAGTCGCATTACCGCCGCCAGTGGTGGTATTGGGCGGGCGAGGCGAAACTGCGCGTCGAAGGCGCCGACATGACGCTGACCTCGCTGCCTGCCGAGGATTACACCAAGATCGAGGAAGCCGCCCACAAGTTCTGGGAGGAAGTGGCGGCCGAAAGCCCGCTCAAGGCCAAGGTCGTGGAAATCATCAAGAAATACAACGACACCATGGTCAAGGCCGGCGTGCCCTACCGCTACTGAGGGCCGGGGCCGGGCAAACCCCGGCCCCCCACCCCGCCGCGGCGGGTAACCCGCGCCACAACCGGAGGAAAACATGCCCGCAAACCTGACCTTCGACGCGCTGAAAGCGGCCGTCGCCAACGGCGAGATCGACACCGTCGTCGCCTGTATCTGCGACATGCAGGGCCGATTGCAGGGCAAGCGTTTCCAGGCCAATTTCTTCATCGAGAGCGCCTGGGAAGAAACGCATTGCTGCAACTATCTGCTGGCCACCGACATGGAAATGGTCACCGTGCCGGGCTATGCCGCCTCAAGCTGGAGCCGCGGCTATGGCGACTATGTGATGAAACCAGACATGGCCACGCTGCGCACCATCCCCTGGGTGCCGGGCACGGCGCTGGTCATGTGCGATGTGCTCGACCATCACACCCATGCGCTGGTGCCCCATGCGCCCCGCTCGGTGCTCAAGCGTCAGATCGACCGCGCCAAGGCGATGGGCTTTGACGTGATGATGGCGACCGAGCTGGAATTTTACCTGTTCGAGGAAAGCTATCCCGAGCTGTTCGACGCCGGCTACCCCGACCCCACGCCGATGGCGCGCTACAATGTCGATTACGGCATCATGGGCACGGCGCGCGACGAAAGCATCATCCGCGACATGCGCAACCAGCTTTATGCGGCGGGCATTCCGATCGAATGCTCCAAGGGCGAGGCCGATGCCGGGCAGGAAGAGATCAACGCGAAATATTCCGACGCGCTTGATACCGCCGACATGCACAGCCTCATCAAGCTGGGCGTGAAGGAAATTGCGCAAAGCCATGGTGCCAGCGTGACCTTCATGGCGAAATACGACCACCGCAAGGCGGGCTCGTCGAGCCACATTCACCAATCGCTCTGGAAAGACGGCAAGAACGCCTTTTTTGACCCGAAAGCCCCCCATGGCATGAGCGCGCTGATGCGGCACTATCTGGCGGGGCAACTGGCGTTTTCGCGCGAGCTGACCTATTTCCTGGCGCCCTATATCAACAGCTACAAGCGCTTTTGCGTCGGCATGTTCGCGCCGACCAAATCGGTCTGGTCGCTCGACAACCGCACTGCGGGCTATCGCGTCTGCGGCGAGGATACCAAGGGGGTGCGGGTGGAATGTCGCATTGGCGGCGCCGATCTGAACCCCTATCTGGCCTGTGCCGCGCTTCTGGCGGCGGGGCTGGAGGGGATCGAGCAGATGCTTGAACCGGGCGAGGCCATTTCGGGCGATCTTTATGCCGCCGAAAACGCACCGCAAATTCCGCGTTCGCTGGGCGAGGCGGGCGAGGCGATGAAAGACAGCGAGTTTCTCAACCGTGCCCTTGGCGAGGAAGTGGTCAGCCACTACTACCGCGCCGCACGCTGGGAAGTGGAAGAAAATCTGCGCGTGGTGACCGATTGGGAACGTGCGCGCGGCTTTGAACGGGCCTGAGGCCCAGGGTTTGAGCGGGGCCAAGGTGGTCCCCGAAGGAAGGTCGAAATGACGAAGATGATCCAATGCATCTCGCCCGTGGATGGGCGGGTCTGGGCCGAGCGGCCGGCGTTGAGCCTGGCCGAGGGCGAGGCGATGGCCGCGCGTGCGCGGGCCGCACAACCGGGCTGGGCGGCCCGCCCGCTCGCCGAGCGCATCGCGCTGGTGCAGGCCGGGGTGGCGAAACTCAACGAGATGAAAGACCGCGTGGTCGAGGAACTGGCCTGGCAAATGGGCCGGCCCACCCGCTTTGGCGGCGAGTTTGGCGGCGTGAACGACCGCACCGCCTATATGAGCGAGATCGCCGCCGCCTCGCTCGCGCCGATGATGGTCGAAGACAGTGAGAAATTTCGGCGCTACATCGCCCGCGAGCCGGTGGGCGTGGTCTTCATCATCGCGCCCTGGAACTACCCCTATCTGACCACCATCAACACGCTGGTGCCTGCGCTGATTGCCGGCAACACCGTGGTGCTCAAGCACGCCACGCAGACCATGCTGGTGGGCGAGCGTCTGGCCGAGGCCTTCCACGCCGCCGGCGTGCCCGAAGACGTGTTCCAGAACGTTTACCTGACGCATGACGTGACCGAGGCGCTCATTGGCCAGCGCGCCTTCAACTTCATCAACTTCACCGGCTCGGTGGGCGGCGGTGCGAACATTGAGCGCGCGGCGGCCGGCACCTTCTGCGGGCTGGGGCTGGAACTGGGCGGCAAAGACCCCGGCTATGTGATGGACGACGCCGATCTGGATGCGGCGGTGGACAGCCTGATGGATGGCGCGATGTTCAACGCCGGCCAGTGCTGCTGCGGCATCGAGCGCATCTATGTGCATGAAAGCCTTTATGACGCCTTCGTCGAAAAGGCCGTGGCCTGGGTGAAGGCGCTGAAACTGGGCAACCCGTTCGAGCCCTCCTCCACCCTCGGGCCGATGGCCAACAAGCGCTTTGCCGCCCTTGTGCGCGAGCAGATCGCCGAGGCTGTGGCCGAGGGCGCAACCGCGCTGATCGACCCGGCGCTTTTCCCCGAAGATGACGGCGGCGCCTACCTGGCCCCGCAGATCCTCGTCAACGTCAACCACGAGATGCGGGTGATGCGCGAGGAAAGCTTTGGCCCGGTCGTGGGCATCATGTCGGTGAAGAGCGACGAGGAAGCCATCGCGGCAATGAACGACAGCCCCTATGGGCTGACCTGCTCGCTCTGGACGCGCGACCCCGACCGCGCCGCCGAAATTGGCACGCGGCTCGAAACCGGCACGATTTTCATGAACCGCTGCGACTACCTCGACCCGGCGCTGTGCTGGACCGGCTGCAAGGACACCGGCCGGGGCGGCTCGCTCTCGGTTCTGGGCTATTACTCGGTCACGCGGCCGAAATCCTACCATCTGAAAAAGGTGACCAAATGAGCGTTCCGAAAATGAACTGGAACTACCCGACGCCGATCAAGTTCGGCCCCGGCCGGATTGCCGAACTGGCAGACCATTGCAAGGCGGTGGGCATCAAAAAGCCGCTTCTGGTCACCGACAAGGCGCTGGCCAGCCTGCCGATTACCGCGCAGGCGCTTGATGTGCTTGAAAAAGGCGGGCTGGGCCGGGCGGTCTTTTCCGAAGTGGACCCGAACCCGAACGAGGGCAACATGAGTGCCGGCATCGCAGTCTACAAGGCGGGCGGGCATGACGGGGTGATCTGCTTTGGCGGCGGCTCGGCGCTGGACCTTGGCAAGATGATCGCGCTGATGGCGGGCCAGCGCGCCGATCTGAGCGTCTGGGATCTCGAAGACATCGGCGACTGGTACACCCGCGCCGACAGCGACAAGATCGCCCCGATCGTCGCCGTGCCCACCACCGCCGGAACGGGCTCGGAAGTGGGCCGCGCCGGCGTGCTGACCAACTCGGCCACGCACAAGAAAAAGATCATCTTCCACCCCAAGCTGATGCCGGCGGTCACGCTGTGCGACCCGGAACTGACCGTGGGGATGCCGGCCTTCATCACCGCCGGCACCGGCATGGATGCGCTGGCCCATTGCCTTGAGGCCTATTGCAGCCCCTTCTACCACCCGATGAGCCAGGGCATCGCGCTTGAGGGGATGCGGCTGGTGTTCGAAAACCTGCCCGTCGCCTACCGCGAGCCCACCAACCTTCAGGCCCGCGCGCATATGATGTCGGCGGCCGCCATGGGTGCGGTGGCCTTCCAGAAGGGCTTGGGCGCGATCCACTCGCTCTCGCACCCGGTCGGGGCGGTTTACGGCACGCATCACGGCACGACGAACGCCTGCGTGATGCCGATGGTGCTGGATTACAACCGCGAGGCCATCGAAGAGCGTATCGAACGCGCGGCGGCCTATCTGGGCATTGCGGGCGGGTTCAATGGTTTCCGCGCCGCGATTGTGGCGCTGCGGGCGGAGCTGAAGATCCCCGAAACCCTCACCGCCATGGGCGTGAAGGCCGAAGACCTTGATATGCTGACGGAAATGGCGCTGGAAGACCCGTCCTGCGGCGGCAACCCCATTGCGATGACGCGCGAAAACACCCGCGCGCTCTTTGACGCCTGCATGTGACACGGCCCGGCGGCGCGCCCCTCTGGACGCGCCGCCAAACTCCATCCGGCTGCGGCTTCCCTGCACCGCCCGTGGCAAAGCCGGTTTCTCGCGTGTGTTTCACTCTCGTCTCGGGGCGAAAAACAAGTATAAAGACCCAAAGACCACGGAGGGAAACGTGCATCTGACCAATCCGCAGGCCGCACAATCGGGCAAGAGCCGGCTTTGGGCCGCCCTGCTGGGGGCCACCGCCGCCGTTTCGGCCCTGCCCGCCGTTGCCGACCCGCTGCTGGGCGCCAGCCGCAACACCTTTGCCATGCCCGGCCTGATCGACATGCCCACCGCCGAAATGCGCCCCGATGGCGAATTGGGCCTGGCCATCACCGCCATCGGCAATGGCACGATGCGCAACACCTTCACCTTTCAGATCGCGCCGCGCCTGACCGGGGCGTTTCGCTATTCGCGCGTTCCCGGCCTGATGCCGGACAAGGACAACCCTGGCCAATATGAGGCGCTCTACGACCGCTCCTTCGACCTTCGCTGGCAGCTGCTGGAAGAGGGCGAAAACCGCCCCGCCCTGGCCATTGGCCTGAATGATTTTGTCGGCACCGGGGTCTATTCGTCGGAATATATCGTTGCCACCAAGACCCTGAACGACAAGCTGCGGATCACCGCGGGGCTTGGCTGGGGGCGGCTTGGCTCGCATGGCGGCATCGGCGGCATCGGCTCACGCCCGGCCTATGACTATTCCTCGACCGGGGGCGAGTTCAACGCGGGGCAGTGGTTCAAAGGCGATGTTGCGCCGTTTTTCGGGCTGGCCTACCGGTTCAACGACAAGCTGACGCTGAAGGCCGAATATTCCTCGGACGATTACGCCCAGGAAGCCGCGCTGGACGGATTCGACCGCCGCACCTCGCTCAATTTCGGGGTGGATTACCAGATCAGCCAGAATGTCGGCTTGCAGCTTTTCGCCCTGCATGGCGACAGGATCGGCTTCCAGATCAGCCGCAACATCGACCCCAAGGCGCCGCCCTTCCCCTCGGGGATCGAGCGCGCCCCCCTGCCGGTGCGCCCGCGCCCGGCGCCGGGGGCCGACCCCGAAGGCTGGTCGGGCGCCTGGGTCGCCGACCCGACGGCGCAACCGGCCATTCAGGGCGCCTTGGCGCAAAGCCTGGCCAAGGATGGGCAAATCCTTGAATCGATGGCGCTTTCGGCGCATTCGGCCGAGCTTCGCGTGCGCAACGAAACCTATGGCGCGCAGCCGCAGGCGATTGGCCATGTGGTCCGCGCCGCCACCCGCGCGCTGCCGCCCTCGGTCGAGACGATCACCGTCACCTCGGTGGAAAACGGCATGGCGATCTCCTCGGTGACCTTCCGGCGCAGTGACATCGAGCGGCTGGAAAACACCCGTTCGGGCGATATTCTGGCCCAGGCCAGCATCACCGCTGCGGACGACGCGCCGGACCTGGTGCGCACGACGGGGCTTTATCCGCGGTTTCAATGGGGCCTCACGCCCTATGCCGAGGCCTCGATCTTTGACCCGGACGACCCGTTCCGCGTCGATTTTGGCGCCCAGCTTTCGGCGCGCTACGAACTGGCTCCGGGGTTGGTGGTGTCGGGGCTGTTGCGGCAAAAGGCCTTTGGCAGCCTGAGCGAGTCGAAACGGGCGTCGAACTCGACCGTGCAGCATGTGCGCTCGGACCTGGTCGAATACCAGAAACACGGCGATCTGGCGCTGCAACACCTGACGCTGAGCTATTACGCCCAGCCCGCGCACAACCTTTATTCCCGCCTGACGCTGGGCTATCTGGAACGGATGTATGGCGGGGTTTCGGGCGAATTGCTGTGGAAACCCGTCGATAGCCGCCTGGCGCTGGGGATCGAGGCGAACTGGGTCAAGCAACGCGACTTCGACCAGCATTTCGGCTTCCGCGACTATTCCGTGGCCACCGGCCATGCCTCGGCCTATTACGATTTCGGCAAGGGCTATGTGGGCGAGATCGACATGGGCCGCTACCTTGCGAAAGACTGGGGCGCCACCATCGCGCTGGACCGCGAGTTTGAAAACGGCTGGAAGGTCGGCGCCTTTGCCACCCTGACCGACATGTCGAGCACCGATTTCGGCGAGGGTTCCTTCGACAAAGGCATCCGCATCTCGATTCCGATTGCCTGGACCACCGGCAAACCCTCGGTCAACACGCTGAAAACCACGATCCGCCCGCTGCAACGCGATGGCGGTGCGCGGCTGGATGTGGACGGGCGGCTGTTCGATACCGTGCGGGGGGCGCAGATGGGCAACCTCTACAACGAATGGGGGAGGTTCTGGCGATGAGCCAGCGCCGCCGCTTCGCCCTTGTCGGCGTGCTCGCTCTGGCGGCGGTCCTGGCGGGCTGCGGCTCGGACACCGGCCAGACCGAAAGCACCCGTCAGGCCGCGCAGGAAGCCAAGGGGATGCTGGGGCGGCTTTTGGGCCGCGGCGGCACTGCCGCGCCGCCCGCCGATGCCGAAACCATTGCCCGCGAGGGGCTGGACGCCAATGCCGGGCCGCTGTTGCTGGTGACGGTGGAAAGCTCGAAATTCACCTCGGTCGCGGGCTTGCAGGGCGAAAACGGCGCCATGCGCAGCTGGCACACCCCCGGCGGGCAGGCGGTCATTACCCGAGGCGGGATTCTGGCCGGCACACGCGGCTTTGGCAACGACATCCTGTCATCGGAGACGGCGGCGCTGGCGGCGCTGATCCGGGCCCGACAGGCGGGCAGCGCCGAACTGACGCTGCGCTATCTGGACGGTCTGGGCCGCGAACGGCCCTTGCCGCTGACCTGCACCACCACCATGGGCGCAACGCAAAGCTATGAGTTTGCGGGGAAGACCGTTTCCGGAACGCAGATGGTGGCACAGTGCAGCGGCTATGGCTTTGCCTTTGACGACAGCTTTCTTGTGGCTGGCAACGGCGAGATCCTGGCCTCGCGGCAATGGGTCGGCGCCGGGGTGGGCCATATCACGCTGCAATCGCTGCGCAACTGAACCCGTCGCTTTGGCCTGCTTCGGCTATCGGGCGCCTGCGGGCGCCCTTTCGCATTGCATCGCCCCGCCAGACCGGCCGGGGCGCGGGCCGGAAATGGCAAAGCCGGAAAGCTTGCGCTTTCCGGCCTTTTTCGATCCCCGAAGGGCGTCGAAATCAGTTCGACGAAGCGGCAACCGCGATGCCGACGAGCAGGAGCGCCGGGATCAGGATAGCAGCGTTCGAGGACGAGGTGCCGGCAACAACCGGTTCAGCGTCCACGACCGGGGCAGCGTAGCCGCCAGCGAAAGCGGTCGAAGCCGAAAGGCCGAGGACGAGGGCGATGGTAGCGATCTTTTTCATGGTAATCTCCGTCTGTGCTGTAGAGAGCCGCCAAGCCCGGCAGCATCGGGGCGAGAAAAGCATAAGCAGTGGTAAATGAGAAGGGGAATTCTTGTGCCGCGCGGTTTCGCCGCCACGAAGTGTTGCAGTTTCGCACCCTTTCCCGGCAATCTGCCCAAGGCTGCGCTGAAAACCGCTCGCCGCCCCCGAAACGGCGCGGTTCCCCCTAAAAAACCGGCGTAATTTCTGGCAGTTGCACCGCCAACGCGTTGACTCTCGCGGCCAGAGATTCGACTCTGCCGCAAACAGAAATGAGGTTTCCCATGAAAATCGCCATGATCGGCACCGGCTATGTCGGGCTTGTGTCGGGGGTGTGTTTTTCCGACTTCGGCCACGAGGTCGTCTGCGTCGACAAAGACCCGCGCAAGGTGGATATGCTCAACCGTGGCGAGGTGCCGATCTACGAACCCGGCCTTGATGCGCTGATGGCCAAGAACGTGGCGGCGGGGCGGCTGAGCTTTACCGGAGACCTTGGCACCGCCGTCGATGGCGCCGATGCGGTGTTCATCGCCGTGGGCACCCCGACCCGGCGCGGCGATGGCCATGCCGATCTGAGCTATGTGATGGCCGCCGCCGAAGAAATCGCCGCCGCGTTGACCGGCTACACCGTGGTGGTGACGAAATCGACCGTGCCCGTGGGCACCAACCGGCAGGTGAAACAGGTCATCCGCAAGGCCCGCCCCGATGCCGAATTCGACGTGGCCTCGAACCCCGAATTCCTGCGCGAGGGCGCCGCGATCGACGATTTCATGCATCCCGACAGGGTCGTGGTGGGCGTCACCTCGGAGCGCGCACAGGAGGTGATGGGCGAGGTCTATCGGCCGCTTTTCTTGCGCGAATTCCCGATTCTCTACACCGATCTGGAAACCGCCGAGATGATAAAATACGCCGCCAACGCGTTTTTGGCGACGAAGATCACCTTTATCAACGAAATCGCCCGGCTGTGCGAAAAGGTCGGCGCCGATGTCAAGGAAGTGGCGCGCGGCATGGGGCTCGATGGCCGGATCGGCAACAAGTTCCTCCATGCCGGGCCCGGCTATGGCGGTTCGTGCTTCCCGAAAGACACCCAGGCGCTCGCCCGCATGGGGCAGGATCACGCCGTTCCGATGCAGATCACCGAAACCGTCATCAAGGTCAACGACGAGGTGAAGCGGCGGATGATCGACAAGATCACCGAGCTCTGCGATGGCTCGGTGAATGGAAAAACCATTGCAATTCTTGGGGTTACCTTCAAACCCAACACCGATGACATGCGCGAGGCGCCGGCGCTGACCATCGTGCCGGCGCTGGTTGGCGCGGGGGCCAAGGTCCGCGCGGTCGATCCGCAGGGGGCGCGGGAGGCCGAACACCTGCTGCCCGGCGTGCATTGGATGGAGGATGCCTACAAGGCGGCGCAAAAGGCCGATTGCGTGGTTCTTCTGACCGAATGGAACGAGTTCCGCGCCCTTGACCTGAAGAAACTGGCCAAGAAGATGACCACCGCCCGCATGGCCGATCTGCGCAACATCTACAGCGCCAAAGACGCGAAAAAGGCGGGCTTCGAGGCCTATTCCGGCGTCGGGCGCTAGGGGCTAGGGGCAAGGGGGGGCACTGCCCCCTCTGAGCTGCGCTCCTTCACCCCCGAGGTATTTCAAGCAAGATGAAAGACCGGGGTTCATCTTGCCTGAAATACCTTGGGGGGAGGCCGTCAGGCCGGGGGGCCAGCCCCCCTCCCCCGGTCAGGTTTTGCGGCGCACCAGCAAGCTGAGGGCAAACAGCGCCGCCGCCGCCGACACGATCGAGGGTCCGGCGGGGGTATCGAGCCGCAGCGAGGCCATCAGCCCGCCCAGAACCGCCAGACCGCCCATCACCGTGGCGCCAAGCGCCATGGTTTCCGGGCCGCGGGCAAATTGCCGCGCCGCCGCCGCCGGGATGATGAGCAGCGCCGCAATCAGAAGCGCACCGACGATCTTGATCGAGACCGCCACCGTCAGCGCCAGCGCCACGGTCAGCGCCAGCCGCTCGTTGCGCGGTGAAATCCCCGAGGCCTGCGCCAGTTCCTCGTTGACCGTGGCCGCCAGCAGCCCCTGCCAGCGCCAGAGCAAAAGCCCCGCCACCAGCGCCGCGCCGCCCCAGATCACTGCCAGATCGGTGCGGCTCACCGCCAGAATATCGCCAAAGAGAAAGGCCGAAAGATCCACCCGCAGGCCGGAAATGAACGAGGCCGCGACCAGACCGAAGGCCAGTGCCGCATGGGCCAGCACGCCCAGCACCGTGTCCATCGCATGGCCGCGCCCCGACAGGGTCGAAACGCTGAGCGCCATCGCCAGCGCCACCGCCAGCGTTCCCAGATAGAGCGACGTGCCGAAAGCAAAGCTGAGCGCCACGCCCAGAATGGCCGCATGGGCGGTGGCGTCGCCGAAATAGGCCATGCGCCGCCAGATCACGAAACTGCCCAAAGGCCCGGTGGCCAGTGTCAGCCCCAGCCCGGCAAGCGCGGCGCGGATCAGGAAATCGTCAAGCATCGCGGGCCTCATGGCTTTGGGCGTGCTGGTGCTGGCACTCCGGCCCGTGCCGGTGACCCGCCCCGGCCCCCGTCGGTCCGGCCAACGGGTGCGGATGCGCCGCATGGGGGGCTCCGGGATCATGGCCGTGGCCCTCATCGGCCTCGTGGTCGTGGTCATGCACATGCTGGTAAAGCGCAAAGGCGCCCTGCGTGCCAAGGCCAAAGAGCGCGCGATATTCCGGCGCGGCCGACACCACCCTGGGCGTGCCCTGACAGCAGACATGGCCATTGAGGCAGATCACCCGGTCCGAGGCCGACATCACCACATGCAGATCGTGGCTGACCAGAAGCACCGCCGCCCC
>CAZPWV010000023.1:0-2151 GCA_964590825.1 uncultured Rhodobacter sp.
CGCCTTTCTGATGTATCTGGCGGTGTCCGGCTGGCCGCGCGGGGCCGTGGCGCAGGAGCCGCGCCCGGCCCGGCTGCCCGAGACGCGAGGGCTTTTGCGCACCACGCTGACAACCTATGCGCTGACCATCACCAACCCGCCGACGATCTTGCTGTTTGCGGCGATCTTTGCCGGGCTGGGCCTGGCGGGCAACAGCAGTGGGGCGGGCATTGCGGCGCTGGTGGCGGGGGTGTTTCTGGGCTCGCTTGGCTGGTGGGCCTTTCTGGCGGGACTGGTGGCAGCGGCCCACCACCGCCTGCCGCCGGCCTTCGGGCTCTGGACGGCGCGGGTGTCGAGCCTGACCATGGCAGGGTTTGCCCTTTGGGCCTTTGCCACCGCCTTTGGCCCGGCGGCGGCCTAGCTGTCGGGCGCGATCAGGCCCAGACCGCGCAGATAGACGCCGATGCCGCTTTCCAGCAGGTCTTCGGGGCTGAACGGCGCCTGGGTGCCGGGGCCGGGGCGGGCGAACAGTTCCACCACGCCATGGCTCAGCGCGCGGACATGGGCGGCGACCATGCCCGGCGGCGGGCGGCGGGCGGCGGGGATATGGGCCGAAAGCGCCTCGGTCGCCCCCAGGATCACCGCCTGGGCGCGGGCATTGGCGGCGGCCAGCTCGGGGCTGCGGTTGGGCGAGAGGCCGCTTTCGAACATCGCCATGTAGTGACCCGGAAAGCGGCGTGCAAAGGCCAGATAGGCCCGGCCGGTGGCGCCAAAACCCGCCAGCGCCGAGGGTTGGCCGCCGTTCCAGGCATGGTCCATCAGATCGGCGAAAATCGCAAAACCCTGCCGGGCGCATTCGGCGATCAGATCTTCGCGGCCGGCAAAATGGCGATAGACGGCGGCGGGGGTGACGCCCGCCTCCTTGGCCGCTTCGGACAGGGTGAACCCGCCCGGCCCGCGTGTCGCAATCAGATTCAGTGCCGCCTCGACCAGGGCCTGGCGCAGATTGCCGTGGTGATAGCCCTGTTTAGTCATCGAGCAGGTCGGGGCGGCCACAGATGGCACCATCCACCTCGCCAATGGCGGCGCGGTCCTTGCCCGGATAATCGACGGCATTCAGCACGGTCTGGATCGCGGCGATGCGGGCACGGGCCTTGTCATCCGAGCGGATCACCGTCCAGGGCGCCTTTGGCCTGTCCGAGCGGGCGAGGGTCTCGGCAATGGCGGCGCTGTAGGCGTCCCATTTCTTCAGCCCCTCGACGTCGATCCAGCTCAGTTTCCACTGTTTGAGCGGGTCGCTTTCGCGGTTGAGGAAGCGTTTGAGCTGCTCGCAGCGGTTCACCGACAGCCAGAGCTTGACCAGCACGATGCCCTCATCGACCAGCATCCCCTCGAAATCGGGCAGTTGCGCAAAGAACTGTTCGCGCTGTTCGGGGGTGCAAAAGCCAAAGACATGCTCCACCACGCCGCGGTTATACCAGGACCGGTCAAACAGCGCGATTTCCCCCGCCGCCGGCAACCAATCGACATAGCGCTGAAAATACCATTGCGTGGCCTCGCGCTCGGAGGGTTTGGGCAGCGCGACGATGGCGGCCTGACGCGGGTTGAGGTTTTCGCGCATCCGCTCGATGGTGCCGCCCTTGCCGGCCGCATCGCGCCCCTCGAACAGCACGACCAGCCGCTTGCCGGTGGCCTTGAGCCCCCATCCCATCTTGACCAGTTCAACCTGCAGCGCCTCCATCTGGCGCAGGTAGTCTTTCTTTTTCATCTCGCTGCGATAGGGGTAGGAGGGCGAGAGGATCTCGTCCTTCTTTGCCGTCTCGATCGCCTTGCGCACCGGCGCGGGGGCCTCTTCGCGCAGGAATTTGCGGATATCGCCGACAAAGGGAATTTGCGGCGCGGCGGGGCTGGCGGCCGCGCCCGCGCCCGCGCCCTTGCCGGTGTTCGGCTTTGCGGGTTTCGCCGTGCCCTTGGCCGGCGTGCCGGGTTTTGCGGCGGCCGATTTTGGCGGGTCTTTTTCCGCTGCGTTCTTCTTGCCCATGGGTGCCCTCCCGGCGGATGTGAAGCCCCGTCACTATAGCGGCGGCGGGGCGGGCGGCAAGCGGGCGCGGTGCCGCGCTCAGGCGCCGATTTCGACCAGATCGTAGGGCGTGTCTTGATAGATCGCGTTGA
>CAZPWV010000023.1:2161-15526 GCA_964590825.1 uncultured Rhodobacter sp.
ATGGCTGCGCCAGCGGTTGGCGGGCATCCGCGAGGGGTCGTCATCGGGGTAGTAATTGGCCGGAACCTTGATCGCCTTGCCCGCCGCCACGTCGCGGTCGTATTCGTCTTTCAGCGTGGTGCTGTCATATTCGAAATGGTTGAACACATAAAGCGCCCGGTGGCAGGCGTCTTCGACCAGGCAAGGCCCGGTCTCGTCCGAGGCGATGAGGGTTTTCAGCCCGGCTGCCTCAAGCTCGGCCTGCTGCATTTCCGTCCAGCGGCTGACGGGCACCAGAACATCATCGGAAAAGCCGCGCAGATAGGGCGAGGTGGGGGCCAGGTTGCGGTGGCGAAAACAGCCAAAGGCCTTGTGCGGCAACATGTATTTTCCGACGCCGTGGAAATGGTGCGCCATCGCCATGCCGCCCCAGCACACGCCGAAAGTGGAAAAGACATGGCTCTGGGTCCAGTCGAAAACACGGGTCAGCTCGTCCCAATAGGTGACCTCTTCGAAGGGCAGGTGCTCGATCGGCGCCCCGGTGATGAGGAGCCCGTCAAACTTTTCGCCCGTCGCCGCGACCTCGGAAAAGGGCCGGTAGAAGGTTTCCATATGCTCGGCGGCGGTGTTCTTGGTCTGATGCGCGCTCATGCGGATCAGTTGAAAGTCGATCTGGATCGGGGTGGCGCCGATCAGCCGGGCAAACTGGTTCTCGGTCTGGATCTTTTTCGGCATCAGGTTCAAAAGCCCGATCCGCAGCGGCCGGATTTCCTGCCGCGCGGCGCGTTCGGGGCTCATCACCATCACGCCTTCCTTCGACAGGATGTCAAAGGCGGGAAGCGTTGCAGGAAGCGTGATAGGCATGATTTTACCGATGGTTACAAGACGAAGTTGAGACGGTTTCCGGTCAGCCGGAAAGCACCGAGGCGATCAGCGATGTAAGGTCTTTCTCGTCGCGGACAAGGGCGGCATCGGCGGCCTTGATCCTGACCCCCCAATTGGCCGCCATGGCCGCGTAGCGCGGCTGGCGGTGGTCAAGCGCCTGTGCATAGGTCCAGCGGACGAAATCGTCGGGGTTGACCTCGTCCTCTTTCAGCCCGCGCTCGACCCGGTATTGCACCCATTTGCGCTCCAGAAATGCGGGCTGGTAATACATCGGCTTCGGCGCGCGGTCAAAACGGCGCACCAGTTCCTCGGTATGGGCCTCGGAGCCCTCGATCCAGACCATCAGCAGGTTGGCGGAGAGTTCCCGCAAGATCGGGTCGGCGGGGTTTTCGGGCTCCACCACCTCGCAGATCGAACCGCCGCTGTCGCAGACGAAATGCGGAATGCGGTAGATCTCGCGGGCGCGGGCGATGAAATGCGTGCTGTCCATCAGCGCGGCCTGTTCGGCGGCGCGGTGCTGGTTTTGCCGGCGCATGTATTCGTCGAAGGGCAGGCCGCCGCGTGCCTCGGAGCCGGGCTTGCCCAGGTAGGTGGAGAGCGGCGCGAGATTGTCAAAGGTGATGTTGGAGGCGATATAGACCGAATCCGTCAGCAGCAATTCGGCCAGGAACGGGTTCTTCATCGCCTCGCGCTTGAAGTTGTCCGAGATGTATTCGCCCATGTAGCGCGTGCCGATGCGGTAATCGACCGAGTAGTGAAACCAGCCCGAGGCGGCGTTGCGCAGCAGGCTCGCCAGGTAGGTCTTGCCCAGCCCCGACATGCCGAAGAACAAAAGCCGCTTGCGGCTGGCCGCCAGCCATTCGGAGCGATTTGCGTAGATCATCCCTGCCTCTTGCCTGGCGGTTGCGGCCTTGGGTTTAGCGCGGGCCGGGGCTGGCGTCACGCGGTTTCGGCGCTTCGGTTTCAGTGCTTCGATTTTGGGGCGCGGTTGAGCTGCCACAATCCGAAGGCCAGCACGGCAAAGCCCACCAGCGCGTTGCCGCCAAGCCTTTCGCCATAAACCGCCCAGCCCGCCAGGATCGCTACCGGCGGGATCAGGAGCGTCACCAGCGACAGGTTTCCCGCCCCCGCCAGCGCCAGGATGCGGTAATAGATCAGATAGGCCAGCGCCGAGCAGCCAAGGCTGAGCCACAACAGCCCCGCCCAGACCGTGGGCGCATAGCCAAGGCGGGGCAGGCCCTCGACCATCGCCATCGCCGGGATCAGCCAGATCGCACCGCCCGTCAGCATTCCGGCGGCGGCGACCTCGGGGGCCAGGCCGCGAATGGCGTGGCGGGCGTAAGAGCCTGCAAATCCATAGGAAATCGAGGCGCCGATGATTGCCCATTGGCCCGCCGAGGTGAGCGTGAACCCGCCAAGCGCCTCGGGGCCGATGGCAATCACCACCCCGGCAAAGCCGATCAGCACCCCCCAAAGGCGCGGCCCGGTCAGCCGTTCATCGGCAAAGACCATGGCGGCGACCAGCACGCCGAAAATTGCGGTGGAGGCGTTGATGATGGCGGCAAGGCCAGAGTCGATATGCTGCTGCCCCCAGACGATGAGGGCAAAGGGAATGGCGTTGTTCAGCGCCCCCATGATGAGAAAGCGATAGAGAAACCGCGGGTCTTTGGGCAGCGCGATCCGTCGCAGCGCCACCCAGAGCCAGAGCGCCAGCGCCCCGCCGGTGACGCGAAAGGTGACGACGGTCAGAAACCCCGCACCCGAAAGGGCGGCGCGGTTCGACAGGAACGAAGTGCCCCAGATCAGCGAAAGGGCGCCAAGCAGGGCCCAGGCACGGGGGGGAATGCGGGGGGAAACAGGGGTCATGATGGCGCGAGGCTAGCGGTGCCGGTGCTGTGGCGCCACCCGGAACTTGTGGCAAATACAATTGACGCAGAGGCCCGCACAGAGGTCCACGCAGAGGCCCGAGATTGCGTGCCGCGCTCGGGCGCTGGTCCCGCGCGCGGGGCAATGCAAAAGGCCCCGCTGATGGGCGGGGCCTTTGGTTGATCTGTGCCGGATCAGAAGCTGATGCCGACCCGCACACCCGCGCCAAGGCCCGAGTTGTCGGTGAAGACGCCCGAGACCGGCGCATTGGTGACCGCATCGCCAATATCGACATAGCGCAGCGCGCCGGTGATCTTGACATTGTCGGTCGCCTGATAGGTCGCGGCAACGGCGATCGACTTGTAGCCGTCGGTCGGGCCGAGGTTGCCGGTGGGCGTGCCGGAGTGCTTTTCATAGCCGAAGGCCACCAGACCCGACCATTGATCCGAGAACTTGCGGCCCAGACCGATGGTGTAGGAGGTGGTGTTTTCGGTGTAATCGACCAGCGAGGTCTGGCCGGGGATCGAGTCGTAATGCGTGGGGGTGATGTCGAACTGGGTCCAGTGAACCCAACGCACCGAACCGAACAGCAGCGTGTTGGCGGCAACCCCGGTCTGGAATTCGAGGTTCACCGATTCCGGGATCACCGTTTCGAAGGTCGTGGCAACCGGCACGAAGCCGGTCAGCGCGCTGGCTTCGGTGGCCTTGAAATCATGCGTGATCTTCGAGTTGTAGGTCAGCGCGACACGGGCGGCGATTTCGGGTTTTTCCCAGGCCACCCCGATCAGATAGCCCAGATCGGTCTGGGCATCGGCGTTCATCGTGTAGCCGGCCACGGCCGGCAGGCTGATTTCGCCCTTGGTGCGCAGCACGCGCAGACCGCCATAGACCGAGAAGTTTTCGGGCAGCTTGTAGCGCAGCATCGCGGTGATCGAGCTGTTGGTGATCGTCGCGGTCGAACCGGCAATCGGGTAGCCGGTGCCCAGCGCATAGTTGACATTGGCGCCCAGCGCGTTTTCCAGCACCACGGCGAAATCGAGCTTTTCGCTCAGCGCCTGTTTGTAGCCCAGGCTGTAGGTGCCGAAATCGCCCGCCATGTCGCCCGACGACACCAGGCCGCCGCCCACCGAACCGCTGACTTCGGGCTTGAAGCCGCCAAAGTTCAGCTCGGCATAATTGCCCTTTTCGAACAGGATGGCCACCGACTGGCTTGACCGCTCGATCCCCCCCGCGGTGGCGGCGGTTGCACCCAGAGCAAGGGCGCTGGCCGTCATCAGAATTTTGTTCATGTGATTCTCTTCCCTCAGAGTTTGCGGAACTCTCTCCTGCAAAAATCCTAGCATGACGCGAAGGTGAATCAATTGCGGGCGCGGCCTTACGTCGCGTTTGCGTTACCTGACGCCGCGTCGCCTGTGGCGGATTGGCCACGAAATGGGCGTGAAATGACTGTAAACTCAACAGTTTGGTTCAGTTTTAACCGGAATTTCGCCCGCTGTCAAAGGCCGGGCGGCCCCGCCGCTCCGCCAAGCCCCAAAGTCTGCGCCAGCCGGAATGCCCCCAGCGCCGCCAGCCAGAGCGCCGAAAGCAGCAGCGCCAGCAGCAGTGCCGCCCAGACCGTCCAGCGCGGCGCGGCAATCGCCGTCGCTGGGGCCACCGCCGGAGCCACCGCCGGCGCCACCGCCGGGGCGGCTGGGCTGCGGGCGGAAACGGGGGCGCGGAGTGGTTTGGTCATGGAAGCCTCCTGCCGGCATTAACCTCGATTTAGGTAAATTCTGGCTTAACGGCGCCATGGACCGGATCGAGATCATTCGCTGGGAGGCGCGGGGCCCGGCGGCGCAGGCCGCTGCCGCAGATTGCCCGGCGGCGCAGGCCGCGGCTGGGGATTGGCAGGCGGCGCAGGCCGCGGCTGGGGATTGGCAGGCGGCGCTTGCGGCTTTGGCGCCGGCGGCGCCGTTGCAGGCCGACCATGCCTATGGCGATATTGCCGCCGCTGCGGGGCGGGGGCTGCGGCGGTTCGAGTTGCGGCTGGGCGGTGCGCGGGTGGGGCTGGCGCAGGTGCTGGGCCGGGGCGGGCTGTGGCTGTGCAGCCGTGGCCCGGTCTTTGCCCCCACGCTTGGCGCCGACATGCGGCGGCGCCTGTTGCGCCGGCTGGCGCGAAGCCTTGCCGGGGCGCTGATCGTCACGCCCGAAACGGCGGTTTCGGGCTTTGGCCTGGTGCCGCTGATGACGGCGCGCCATCAGGCGCTATGGGATATTTCCGCCGCCGAGGCCGATCTGCGGGCGGCGCTTGCGGGCAAGTGGCGCAACCGGCTGGTGGCGGCAGAGCGGGCGGGCTTGCGGCTGGTGGCCGAGCAAAACCCCGATTGGCTGATTGCGGCCGAGGCCGCGCAGCGCGCCGCGCGCGGCTATGGCGGCCTGCCTGCGGGGTTCGTGGCGGCCTGGGGCCAGCGCCGGCGCGACGGGGTGATGACGCTTTCGGCGCAGGCCCCGGACGGCACCCGGCTGGCCGGGGTGATGGTGCTGCGCCATGGCACGGCCGCCAGCTATCATCTGGGCTGGACAAGCGCGCAGGGCCGCGCGGCGGGGGCGCATAACCTGCTGCTGTGGCAGGCGGCGCTGCGGGCGCGGGCCGGGGGGGCGCTGTGCCTGGACCTTGGCGATGTCAATTCCGGGGCGGGGGCCGGGCTGATGCATTTCAAGCTGGGCACCGGGGCCCGCCCCCATGCCCTGGGCGCCACCTGCCTGGTGCTGCCCGGCTGAGGGGGGGCGGCTGAGGGGGCTGCGAAAGGGGCCGAGAGGGGGGCGTTCGGGCTTGCCGGGGACGGCTTCGGCCCCTCGCGCGGATGGGTGCTGAACTGGGACAACTGATTTGCCCATAAATCCGGAACCGCCCTTGGCGCCGCTTGCGCCACAGTCGCACACCAACTCGGGCGACACGCCGCCCCGGATGGGCGCAGGGATGGGCGCACCGATGGCATGGCCGTGATCCGCGCTGCACCCGCGCGAAGGCACTGATGCGCCATCGCCTCGCCTCATGCGCGAAGGCACTGATGCGACCCCGGTTTGGCCCAGACCGGCCCAGACTGGCCCAGACCAACAGGGTGCGGCAGGGGCCTTTTCCTTGGCAGCGGAATGGTGCACTCTGGCCGCATCTTTGGTTTTGCACGAGACATGTCATGGCATTCGTTCCCCCCAAACCCACGCCCAAGGGGCTGTGGCGGCGCACGCCGCCGGCGATTTTTCCGCCCACGCTCGGGCTTTTGGGGCTGGGGCTTGGCTGGCGTCAGGGGGTGGGGGAATTCGGCCTGCCGCCGGGTCTGGCCGATGCGCTTCTGGGCGGGGTCACCTTGCTGGCGCTGTTTGCGCTGCTGAGCTATCTGGTCAAGCTGATGCGCCGTCCGGGCGCGGGGCTGGAGGATCTGCGGATCCTGCCGGGGCGGGCGGGGCTGGCGGCGGCGGTTCTGTGCCTTTATCTTCTGGCGGCGGTGATCGGGCCGTTTTCGGCGCCGCAGGCGCGGCCGATCCTGATTGTCGGCATCGCGGCGCATCTGCTGCTGACGGTGGCGATGGTGCGGGCGCTGGCATCGGGCCCGGCCGAGCAACCACGGGGCTGTTCTGGCTGGCGTTGCTTGCGGCGGTGGCCATCTGGACGCTGTCGTTGCAGCAATTCTCGCGCGAGACCGTGCCGGCGCCGCTGCGCCCGCTGCTGGCGATCCATCTGGCCCCGGCGGCGCTTTTGGGCTCGGTGGCGGCGGGGCTGGGGGGCGAGGCGATCGCGCAGGTCTTTGCGCTGCTCTCGGCCCTGATGCTGGCGGTGCTGGTGGTGCGCGGGCCCTGGCTTCTGGCGGGCGGGTTTTCGCCGCTCTGGGGGGCGCTGACCTTTCCGCTTGCGGCCTCCGCGACGCTCTGGCTGAGCCTGGGCGGGGTCTGGCGGATACCGGGGGGGATCGTGCTGGTGCTGGCCACGCTGGTCATTCCGCCGATCGCCACGCGCATCTACAAGATGTGGGCCAAGGGCGATCTGGCGCTGAAAACCGGGGCCTCCATCGCCTGAGGGCTTGCATCGGCGCGGCTTTGATGAAAGAGCGACGTGCCAACCGTTCCCTGCCGATGGAGACCCCCATGCAGATTCGCGAGGCCCTCACCTTCGACGACGTCCTTCTGGTGCCCGCCGCTTCCTCGGTGCTGCCCTCCGAGGCCGATGTCTCCACCCGCGTGACGCGCTCGATCCGGCTCAACATTCCGCTGCTGTCTTCGGCGATGGATACGGTGACCGAGGCGAAGATGGCAATTGCCATGGCGCAGGCCGGCGGCATGGGGGTGATCCACCGCAACCTGAACGTGGAGCAGCAGGCCGCCGAGGTGCGCCGGGTGAAGCGGTTCGAAAGCGGCATCGTCTACAACCCGATCACGCTCACCCCGGATCAGACGCTGGCCGATGCCATGGCCCTGCGCGAGCGTTACAATGTCTCGGGTTTTCCGGTGGTGGATGTGGCGGGCAAGGTGGTGGGCATTGTCACCAACCGCGACATGCGCTTTGCCACCGACGAACGCACCCCGGTGTCGGCGATGATGACGCGCGAAAACCTGGCGATGCTGCGCGAGCCCGCCGACCGCGACGAGGCGATGAGCCTGATGAAGGCGCGGCGGATCGAGAAGCTGCTGGTGGTCAATGCCGAGGGCAAGCTGACCGGGCTTTTGACGCTGAAGGACAGCGCGCAATCGGTGCTGCACCCGATGGCCTGCAAGGATGAAAAGGGCCGGTTGCGCGTGGCCGCCGCCTCGACGGTGGGCGATGCGGGCTATGAGCGCTCCTGCGCCCTCATTGATGCGGGCTGCGATCTGATCGTGATCGACACCGCGCATGGCCATTCCGAGGGCGTGGCAAAGGCGGTCGCGCGGGTCAAGGGCTACAATTCCGCCGTGCAGGTGGTGGCGGGCAATGTGGCCACAGCCGAGGCCACCCGGGCGCTGATTGGCGCGGGCGCCGATGCGGTGAAGGTGGGCATCGGCCCCGGCTCGATCTGCACCACGCGGATTGTGGCCGGTGTGGGGGTGCCGCAACTGACCGCGATCATGGATGCCTGCGCGGGGGCGGGCGATGTGCCGATCATCGCCGATGGCGGCATCAAGTTCTCGGGCGATTTCGCCAAGGCGATTGCGGCGGGGGCAAGCTGTGCCATGGTCGGTTCGGCGATTGCCGGCACCGATGAAAGCCCCGGCGAGGTGATCCTTTATCAGGGTCGCAGCTACAAGAGCTATCGCGGCATGGGCTCGCTTGGCGCCATGGCGCGCGGCTCGGCGGATCGCTATTTCCAGAAAGACGCCGCCTCCGACAAGCTCGTCCCCGAGGGGATCGAGGGGCAGGTGCCCTACAAGGGGCCGGTGGCAACGGTCATTCACCAGATGGTGGGGGGGCTGCGCGCGGCGATGGGCTACACCGGCCACGCCACCGTGGCGGCCATGCGGGGCGGCTGCGAGTTCGTGCGCATCACCGGCGCGGGGTTGAAGGAAAGCCATGTGCATGATGTGCAGATCACCCGCGAAAGCCCGAATTACCGCATCGGCTAGGGCCGGGCGGGGGGCTTTCCCCCGGCCAGGCCTGGCCTTGTGCGGCACGGCCTGCTCCGGATCGCCGCCCCCCTTCATCTTGCCCGAAATACCTCGGGGTGCGGGGCAGCGCCCCGCCTGCGAAAGCTGAGCCCATGACCCCCGCCGCCCGCCTTGCCGCCGCGATTTCCCTGCTCGATGCGATCCTTGCCGGCGCGCCTGCCGAGCGGGCGCTGACCAATTGGGGCCGGGCCAGTCGCTTTGCCGGCTCGGGCGACCGCGCGGCGCTGCGTGATCTGGTCTTTGACGCGCTGCGCTGCCGGGGCAGCTATGCCGCGCTTGGGGGCGGGCTGAGCGGGCGCGGGCTGATGCTGGGGATGTGCCGCGCCGAGGGGCTGGATGCGGCGGCGCTGTTCACCGGTGCCGCCCACGCCCCGGCGCCGCTTTGTGCCGCCGAAGCGGCGTTGCTGGCGGCTCCGGTCAAGCCTGCGGAAGGCTCAGCCGCCGAAGGCCCGCCCGCGGAGGGTTTCGTCCTCGACTGGCCGGACTGGCTGCTGGCAACCTTGCGCGCCGATCTCGGAGAGCGTTTTGAGGCCGTCAGCCGCGCCATGCAGGCGCGTGCGCCGGCCTTTGTGAGGGTCAACCTGCGCAAGACCGACCGCGCGGCGGCGCAGGCGGCGCTTGGGGCCGAGGGCATTGTCGCCACGCCGCATCCGCTGGCACCGACGGCGCTGATGCTGGGGGCGGGGGGGCGCAGGCTTGCGCAAAGCCGCGCCTATGCCGAGGGGCTTGTGGAGTTGCAGGACGCCGCTTCGCAGGCGGTTCTGGGGCTGTTGCCGCCGCTGGAGGCGGTGCGGGTGCTGGATTATTGCGCGGGGGGCGGGGGCAAGGCGCTGGCGCTGGCGGGGCTTGCGCCCAGGGCGCGGATCTCGGCGCATGACATTGACGCCGGGCGGATGAAGGATCTCGGCGCGCGGGCGCGGCGGGCCGGGGTGCAGATTGCGCAACTGCCGCCGGGGCGGGTTTCGGGGGTGTTCGATCTGGTGCTCGTCGATGCGCCCTGTTCGGGTTCGGGCACCTGGCGGCGCAGCCCCGAGGCGAAATGGCGCCTCACCCCGGAGCGGCTGGCCGAACTGGTGGCGCTTCAGGGCGAGATCCTGGCGCAGGCGGCGGCGCATGTGGCGCCGGGGGGGCGGCTTTTGTACATGACCTGTTCGCTGCTCGATGCGGAAAACGCGGCGCAGGTGTCGGATTTCCTCGCCCGTCGGCCCGAAGCCGAGGGATGGCGTTGCGAAGACCGGCGGATCCTCACCCCTTGCGATGGCGCCGACGGGTTTTTCGGGGCGCTGCTGGCGCGGGCGTGAACATTTCACGAACCACTCGATACATCTTTGGGTTGCGGGAGGTTTTTTGTTAATCAGGCTTTAATGCTTATGCCCCCGAATGTGAGGAGTTGATTCTGAAAAGGAAGACGGTCTTGGCGCACCCCGATCAGCCTTTGCAGCCCGTTGGGCGCACGGCGGCCCTGATCGCACCGGGGGCGGTGTATCTTCTGGGCCTCGCGGTGGTGGCGGGCTTGGCTGGGTTTTGGCTGCAGGACCGGGTTCTGACGACCCTTCTGCTGTCGATATCGGGCAGTTTCGTGGCGCTGGCGGGCCTGTCGCGGCTGGCGCAGCGGCGGTTGCGGCGGCGCCGGGCCCTTGCCGATGCGCAGATTGCCGCCTTTATCGCGCATGATGCCTCGCCCTCCTTCACCACCGATGCCGAAGGCGAGATCGGCTATCAGAACCGCACCGCGCTGGAACGGTTCGGCTCGCGCGGGGGGCAGACGTTGACCCGTGCGCTTGGCGAGATTTTCGCCAATCCCGGCTCGGTGCTGGCGCGGTTGCAGACAAAGGCGGCGGCGCTTGGCGCGGCGCGCGAAGATCTGGTGACGCGGCGGGGCCATGTGCGGCTGTCGGTGCATCAGATCGAGGGGCAGGGGTTTTTGTGGCGGCTCGAGGATATGTCGGAGCGCCCGGTGGGCGGGCGTGGCGCCGAAAACATCTCGCTGCCGATGCTGACGGTGTCGAAATCGGGAACGATCCTGTTCATGAACGAGGCGCTGCGGCGGCTTGTGGGCGAACGGGTGCGCACGCTGGACCGGATCTTTACCGAATTGCCGCTGCGCTCGGGCGAAGAACACGAAATCGCCACGCCGGAGGGGTCGATGCGCTGCGTCGTGGCGCAGATCGAGGGCGCGGGCGGGCGGGATGAAATCTACCTGCTGCCGATGGCGACGGGGCGCAGCACGGCGCATGACCCGGCCTCGTTCGAGGCTTTGCCGGTGGCGCTGATGCGGCTGGCGGTCGATGGCCGGGTGCTCGAGGTGAACCGCGCGGCGCGCGGGCTCCTGGGGCAGATCCCGGCCAATACCCGGCTGTCGGAACTGTTCGAGGGGCTGGGCAGGCCGGTGAATGACTGGGTGGCCGATGCGGTGGCGGGGCGGACCGAACGGCGCCCCGAGGTGCTGCGTGCAAGGCGGGGCGACCGCGAAGTGTTCCTGCAGGTATCGCTCAGCCGGGTGGTCGAAGAGGGCCGGGCGGGGCTGATTGCGGTGCTCTCCGATGCGACCCAGCTCAAGACCCTCGAAGCGCAGTTCGTGCAAAGCCAGAAGATGCAGGCGATTGGCCAGTTGGCGGGCGGGGTTGCGCATGATTTCAACAACTTGCTGACAGCAATTTCGGGCCATTGCGATCTGTTGATGCTGCGCCACGACAAGGGCGACCCTGATTATGCCGATCTCGACCAGATCAGTCAGAATGCCAATCGGGCGGCCTCGCTGGTGGGGCAGTTGCTGGCGTTTTCGCGCAAGCAGACCCTCAAGCCGCGGATCATCGATCTGCGCGATACGCTCTCCGATCTTACCCATCTGCTCAACCGGCTGGTGGGCGAAAAGGTGGTGCTGACGCTGACCCATGACCCCGACCTGCTGCCGATTCGCGCCGACAAGCGACAGTTGGAACAGGTCATCATGAATCTGGTGGTGAATGCGCGCGACGCGATGCCGGGCGGCGGCGAGATTCGCATCGAAACAGAGAATCTGCGCCTTGTCGAAGATCTCAAGCGCGACCGCGCGGCAGTGCCCAAAGGCGATTATGTAGTAGTCAAGGTGACCGACGAGGGCACCGGTATCGCCCCCGACAAGCTGGGCAAGATTTTTGAGCCCTTCTACACCACCAAACGCACCGGCGAGGGCACTGGGCTGGGGCTTTCCACCGCTTACGGCATCGTCAAGCAGACCGGGGGCTATATCTTTTGCGATTCGGTGCTGGGCTCGGGCACCTGTTTCACTCTGTACCTGCCCGCGCATGACCGCCCGGTCGAGACCGAGGCCGAAGCCGAGGCGGAGGCGACGCCAAGGGTGCTCAACGAGCCGGCGGCCGCGGCGACAGTGCTTCTGGTCGAAGACGAGGCGCCGGTGCGGGCTTTTGCCTCGCGCGCGCTCAAGCTGCGCGGCTACACCGTGTTCGAGGCCGAAAACGCCGAAGAAGCCCTGCGCATTCTGGAAGACGAGAACCTGACCTTTGATGTTTTCGTGACCGATGTCATCATGCCCGGCATGGACGGTCCGAGTTGGGTGGCCGAAGCACTGAAATCGCGCCCCGATACGGCGGTGGTCTTTGTCTCGGGCTATGCCGAAGATGTGTTCCGCGAGGGCCGCCCGCCGGTGCCGAACTCGATTTTCCTGCCCAAACCCTTTTCGCTCAGCGAGTTGACGGCGACGGTGCAAAACCAGATGGCGCGCAAGGGCTGAATCGGGTCAGGCGGCGCCGTCATTCAGAGCCCGCCCGCACCGATGTTCATAAACGCGCCACGCCCCAGACGCGCTCGCCTTGCCCGTGTATGGGCCCGTGTATGGGCCCGTGTATGGGCCCGGGTATGGGGGCTTGCGGCGCGGCGGGCGATTTCGCGGCCGGGGGAAGGATGCCGAGGCGGAGCGGCGCGGTTCAGTCCAGGCTGTCGTATAGCGCAAAATCGGGTGCCATCGCGCTGCGCAGCGCGGCGGCGGTCTGGTTTTCCAGCTTCACATCCACCGACGGTGGCACGTTCACACGCGGCAAGGTGATGGCGCAATCGAGCCGATCTTCAAGAAAATGCACGAAAGCCTCGATCGACTCGTAGCGAAAGATCCGATCGACCAGCGGACGGCCATCGGTGGCACAGAGAATCGCTGCCTGCGAACCGATTTCGGCATGTTGCGGGCGCGGATCGGCCATGTAGTCCCGGGCGAACGCGTCAAAGCTGCGCCCGCGCATCGGGTGATCGGGGTCTTCGAAATCGTCTCGCGTGCGAAACCGGTACCAGGACCGGAGCCAGCCGATCGGTTCGCGCATCAGCGCGACCGTGGTGAAGGCTTCGCCTGTCTGTGCCTCCAGATAGGGCCGGATATGTGACTGAAAATCCTTTGCGCTCATATGCTTGAGCGCCGCGGGACGCTGCATCGTCACAGCCGCCAGCGGCTCGAGCGCGGCCTCGACAGCGGAGGAACCCGCCTTGGGAGTGGCCAGAAAAACCAGACGCTGTTCCCAGAAAATCAGTTTTGCCCCTGAATAGCGCCGATGCCCCCGCCGGTAAACCATTCTTTAACCCTGTCATGCGAGCTTTGTTCTTAGAATTTTATTGCAATGTTCTTCAATTGTGCTCATATCGCGTGAGAACAAGACGGGAACAAGAGCGGTTCGGCCCATGATTGCCCTGGGACGCCCGCTATGGGATAAGGGGAACTCACATGGCAACGGCGGGCCTTCTCGAGATGAACGACAAACGCAACGTGGAAAAGCAAAAGGCGCTGGAATCGGCGCTGGCCCAGATCGAGCGGCAGTTCGGCAAGGGCTCGATCATGAAACTGGGCGGGGAGAACCCGATCCCGGAGATCGAGGCGACCTCCACCGGCTCGCTGGGGCTTGATATCGCGCTTGGCATCGGCGGCCTGCCCAAGGGGCGCATCATCGAGATCTACGGGCCGGAAAGCTCGGGCAAGACGACGCTGGCGCTGCAGACCATCGCGGAAGCCCAGAAAAAGGGCGGCATCTGCGCCTTCGT
>CAZPWV010000024.1:0-8990 GCA_964590825.1 uncultured Rhodobacter sp.
GCAGGCCTGCCCGATGATGATGGGTCCGGCGCCGATGATGAGGATGGACTTGATGTCGGTTCTCTTCGGCATGGTGGACCCCTTATGTCATGGCGCAGCAAGGCGCATCGGAGGATGGCCACCGATGCGCAAATTGATGGGGGTTATAGTCGGGTGACGGCGGGGCGCAAGCACGATTCCCGCCTTGGCCGGCGGAAACTGCCGTGCCGGCCCCTAGGCCCGGCGCGGCAGCCGGGCCAGTGCGGCAAGGGTCAGCGCCAGCACCAGCGCCCAGGCGAAGGTAACGGTGAGGGTCAACGCCAGAAGGCTGTTTTCCAGCCCCTGAAACTGGCGAAATAGCAGATGCGATGCGGCCAGGAACACCGCCGCCAGCGCGGGCAGGGCCAGACGCGGCGGCAGGCCAAAGAGCAGCGCCGGCGCCAGCAGCAGCGGGCCGAGCAGATAGTGCTGCCAACTGAGCGGGCCAAAAAGAACCAGCGCCACGCTCATGCCCAAAAGGCCAAGGGCCTCGGCCGCCCGGCCGCGGCGGGTTGCCACAAGCCAGCCCGCCGGCACCGCGATGGCAAGGGCGCTCAGCGCGGCAAACCGCCCCACCCAACCGGGCATGAAGATCAGAAAGAACTTTTCGGCCGGAATTTCGATCACCCGCGCCGGTGACAGCCAGCCCCCGGCGCCGCTCAGCCCCAGCCGGTCGGCAGCAAAGAGCGCAAGGATGCGCGGCGAGGGGTTCATCATCGCCCAGATCGAGTGCTCGCCCGCCAGATGCAGTTGCGCCAGAAAGGCGGCGTGCAGCGGCGCGCCAAAGCTGAGCGAGGCAAGCCCGAGCGCCGCCCCCGCCAGCACGAAACCGGCAACGGCGGCAAAGCGGCGCTGGATCAGGAAAAGCAGCACGAAAGCCAGCGGTGTGAGCTTCAGCGCCGCCGCAAGCGCCAGCACCAGCCCCGCGCGCCAGGGGGCTCGGGGCGCCAGAACAAAGGCCAGAAGGGTCAGGAAGGTGGCGATCACGGTGGGTTGGTTCAGCACCACATTGGCCTGCGCGGCGGTGGAAAAGAGCAACACCGCCACGCCCCAGCCGATGAAGACCGGATAGGGCAGCCAGGCGGGGCGCACAAGGCGCTCGGCCAGCAGGACCGATCCGGCCATCAGCGCCAGATGCACCGCCAGCATCGTGTCGAAGAAGATTTGCGGCGCCATCACCCGCGTGACAGGCGCCATCAGCCCGGCCCAGAGCGGCGGATAGATGAAGGGAAAGGCCGCATCCGTCGTGCCGGCGGTGAACTGCGCCAGAAGCGGCTCCCATTCGGGCGGGGTGCCGCCAAAGAAATAGGCGGGCGCGGCATAAACGAGGCTCTCCTGCCCGGTGGCAAGGAAATGCCCGGCAAACCAGAGCGCCGCCAGATCATTGGCCCAATGGCCGCGATAGAGGGCAAAGGTCGCCAGCGCCCAGACCCCGAGCAGCGCAAGCGCAAGCCAGCGCAGGGCCGGTGTTTCATCGCCAAAACCGGCGCCGAAACCGGCAAGGTGCAGATGCGCGGCGGGGGCCGGGGCAGGAATCATTCGGGGGCCTCATGCAGGGTTCATTGCCCGATACCGTGAAATTGGGGCCAGATTTGGGCGATTGTTGCGGCCAGGCCAACATCGGGGCGGCCGTCTCTGGCGCGGTGCGGCCCGGCTTTTGCGCCACACGGCTTGACTTTGCCCCGCCTTCGCGGTTGATCGGCGCAAACGCCCGAATGCCCGTGAAAGGGGAGAATGATGCACGCCTATCGCAGCCATACCTGCGCCGCCCTGAGCGCCACTGACGCCGGAAAAGAGGTTCGCCTGTCGGGTTGGGTGCATCGGGTGCGCGACCATGGCGGGGTGCTGTTCATCGACCTGCGCGACCATTACGGCATCACGCAGGTCCTGTGCGACGGCGACAGCCCGGCCTTCAAGGCGCTGGAGGCGGTGCGGGCGGAATATGTGATCCGCATCGACGGCACGGTGAAGCTGCGCGATGCAAGCCTGGTGAATGCCAAGATCCCCACTGGCGAGATCGAGGTTTATGTCCGCGCGGTCGAGGTGCTCGGCCCGGTGGAGGGCGAATTGCCACTGCCGGTCTTTGGCGATCAGGACTACCCCGAGGAAACCCGGCTTACCTACCGCTTTCTCGATCTGCGCCGCGAGAGCCTGCACAATAACATGATGCTGCGCTCGAATGTGGTGCGGTCTTTGCGCAACCGCATGTGGGCGGTGGGGTTCAACGAGTTCCAGACGCCGATCATCACCGCCTCTTCGCCCGAAGGCGCGCGGGACTTTCTGGTGCCCTCGCGGCTGCATCCGGGCAAGTTTTACGCTCTGCCGCAGGCGCCGCAGCAGTTCAAGCAGCTCATTCAGGTGGCGGGTTTTGACCGCTATTTCCAGATTGCGCCCTGCTTCCGCGACGAAGACCCCCGCGCCGACCGCTCGCCCACCGATTTCTATCAGCTTGACGTGGAAATGAGTTTTGTGACGCAAGAAGACGTCTTTGCCGCCGTGCAGCCGGTCATTCAGGGCGTGTTTGAAGAATTTGGCGGCGGGAAAAAGGTCGATGCCGACTGGCCGCTGATTTCCTACCGCGACAGCCTGATGTGGTATGGCTCCGACAAGCCCGACCTGCGCAACCCGATCCGCATGGCCGATGTGAGCGAACATTTCGCGGGCTCGGGCTTTGGCATCTTCGCGAAGCTTTTGGAAAACGAGGGCACCGAGGTGCGGGCGATTCCCGCGCCCACCGGCGGAAGCCGCAAGTTCTGCGACCGGATGAATGCCTTTGCGCAGGCGAACGGGCTGCCGGGGATGGGGTATATTTTCTGGCGCAAGGCCGAAAGCGGCGAGGGCATGGAAGCCGCTGGCCCCATCGCCAAGGCGCTGGGCCCCGAGCGCACCGAAGCGATCCGCAGCCAACTGGGCCTGAATGAGGGCGATGCCGTCTTCTTCCTCGGCGGCAAGGCCGAGCAGTTCGAATCGGTCGCCGGCAAGGCGCGCAATGAAATTGGCCGTGAGCTGAATCTCACCGAAACCGATACGTTCCGCTTTGCCTGGATTGTCGATTTCCCGATGTATGAAAAGACCGACGAGGGCAAGATCGACTTTTCCCACAACCCCTTCTCGATGCCGCAAGGGGGGCTTGAGGCGCTGATGGGCGATCCGCTGAGCGTTTACGCCTATCAGTATGATCTGGCCTGCAACGGCTATGAGCTGGTCTCGGGCGGCATTCGCAACCACAAGCCGGAAATCATGTTCAAGGCGTTTGAACTGGCGGGCTACCCCAAGGAAGAGGTTGAAAAGCGGTTCGGCGGCATGGTGAAGGCGTTCAAATACGGCGCCCCCCCGCACGGCGGTTGCGCGGCCGGCATTGACCGCATCGTCATGCTTCTGGCCGATACGGCCAACATCCGCGAGGTCATCATGTTCCCGATGAACCAGCGTGCGGAAGATTTGATGATGGGCGCGCCCTCTGAGCCCACCAACGAGCAGATGCGCGAATTGCGGCTGCGGGTGCTGCCGAAAGAGGCGTGATCTCACGACAAGATGAGCGAAAGGGCGCCGGTGGCGATGCCGGTGCCCTTTCCTTTTGCGCCCATCCGTGGCGCAATCGCGCAAACGGCGGGAGACGGTGATGGATTTCGCAACGCGGGCACAGGTGCGCTTTGGTTTTGGCCCCGCGCCGGGGCAGGCGGCCCCCGAAACGGCCAAGGCGATCTTGCAGGCGCTGGCGGGGCCGGACCGGATGGCCGAGCGCTGGCCCGGCATTGGCACAAGGCTCGGCCTGCAACTGGGCGAGGAGTTCCACCGGCTGAAAAAGGCCGCCTCCGACAAGGAAAACCCCGCCGGACAGGCCGCGGCAGAAGCGGCGTTCAAGCAGCACAAGGCAAAGATCAACAATCTGCTGGTGGGCAGTCTGCAAACCGCGCTGGCGCGTGCGGTGGAGGATGAAACCGGCTTTCGCGAGCGGCTCTGGGCCTTTTGGCGCGACCATTTCACCGTGCAGGGCAAGCGCCGGCAAGACGTGCCGCTGGCGGTGAGCCATGCCGAGGCCGCCGTGCGCCCCTATATCGCGCGGTCGTTCCCCGAAATGCTGCGTGCGGCGGTCACGCATCCGATGATGCTGATCTATCTCGATCAGGTGTCGAGTTTCGGGCCGAATTCGAAACGGGCGCAAAAGCGCCCCGACCGCAAGATTGGCCTGAATGAAAACCTGGCCCGCGAGGTGATGGAGTTGCACACGCTGGGCGTCGGGGGGCGCTACAGCCAGGACGATGTGCGGCAACTGGCCGAGTTGTTCACCGGAATGCGGGTGGCGCAGGGCGAGGGGCTGGTGTTTGCCCCCGATCTGGCCGAACCGGGGGCCGAGCAGGTTCTGGGCCGCGCCTATGGCGGCGATCCGGCGAAGCTGTCCGATATTTTTGCGGTGCTCGACGCGCTGGCGCTGCACCCCGATACGGCGCGGCATCTGGCGTGGAAACTGGCGGTGCATTTTATTGGCCCCGAGCCCGATGCGGCGCTGGTTGGCGCCATGGCCGAGGCCTATCTGGGGGCACAGGGGCAGTTGGCCCCGGTCTATGCGGTCTTGCTGGAACATCCCGCCGCGCAGGAGCCGCGCTTTGCCAAGGTTCGTCAGCCCTTCGATTTCATTGCCACCGCGATGCGGGCGCTGGGGCTGGACGGTGCGGCGGTGATGGCACTTGATGGCAAGGCGATGCGGCAGGCGGCCTATTGGCCGATGCGGGACATGGGGCAGCAGTGGCTGGCACCGCGCGGCCCCGATGGCTGGCCCGAGGCCGCCGAAGACTGGATTGCGCCGCAGCAGCTTTCGGCGCGGATCAACTGGGCCGCAAGAGCGCCGCAGATCTTTGGCGTGGCGCCGCGCGATCCGGCGGCTTTTGCCACCACGGCGCTGGGGCCAAGGCAAAGCCCGGCGTTGGCGCGGGCGGTGCCGCGGGCCGAAACCAAGGCCGAGGGGGTGGCGCTGGTGCTGGCCTCGGCCGAATTCATGAGGAGATAGGCCATGCTTTCGCGCCGGTTTTTCTTGCAAGGCTCGATCCTGGCCGGGTGTTCGGCGGCGGCGCATCCGCTTTTGAGCACGGTCACGCTGGCGGCGGCGCCGGGCAATCGGCGGCTGGTGGTGATTATCCTGCGCGGGGCGATGGACGGGCTGGACATCGTGCAGCCCTATGGCGACCCGCTTCTGGCGCGGCTGCGCCCCGATTTTTCGGTGGGGCCGGAGGCGGGGGCGCATGATCTGGACGGGTTCTTTGCGCTGCATCCGCTGATGGCGCCTTTGATGCCGCTTTGGGCGGCGGGTGAACTGGGCTTTGCCCATGCGCTTTCGACCCCCTACCGCGACAAGCGCAGCCATTTCGACGGGCAGGACATGCTGGAAGCCGGCACCGGGATGGATGTGCCGGTGGAGATGGTGCGGGATGGCTGGCTGAACCGGCTGCTGCAGACCATTCCGCAGGCGCGGGCCGAAACCGCCTATTCGGTGGGCGAGGAAGAGTTGCGGGTGCTGGCCGGGCCGGCCCCCTCGATGGCCTGGGCCCCCGATGCCTGGCTGGGGCTTTCGGCGCAGGGGCGGCGGCTGCTGGACGAGATTTACCACGATGACCCGCTGTTTCGCGAGGCGGCGGCCGAGGCGCTGATGATAACCGCTCCTGCCCCGCCGGTGGCGCCGGGCGACGAAGCGCTGGCCGAGGACATGCCGATGATGATGGCGCCGCAAACGGCGGGCCAGATGGCCGCACCGAAACCGGCGCCGGCAGCGGGGCCGGTTGCCGCCGCCGAAAGCCTTGCGGCCTTTGCCGCCGAGCGGTTGCGCGGCGAAACGCGGATTGCCGCATTCTCGCTGAATGGCTGGGATACCCATCGCGGGCAGATGGCGGCGATCCGTGGCCCCGCCGAGCGGCTTGCGGCGATGATCGTCACGCTGAAGGCCGGGTTGGGGCCGGTCTGGGGGGAAACGCTGGTGCTGGCGATGACCGAGTTTGGCCGCACCGCGCGGCAAAACGGCACGATGGGCACCGATCATGGCACCGGCGGGGCGATGGTGATGGCGGGGGGCGCGTTGAAGGGGCGCAAGGTTTACGGCCAATGGCCGGGGCTGGGGGAGGCCGATCTTTATGCCGGGCGCGACCTGATGCCCACGGCCGATATCCGCGCCTATGGGGCCTGGGCGCTGGCGGGGCTGTTCGGCACGCCGCGCGCGGTGCTGGAAGGCACGGTGTTTCCGGGGCTCGACATTGGGTCGGACCCGAAATTCCTTTTGTAATCAGGCGAAAATTGCCGTCCAGGCGGTGCCGCCCACGGCCACGGCCAGGCTGAGCGCACCAAGGCTGAACACCGCCCAATGGGTGGCCTCGATCAGGCGTTCATCGGTGAAAAGACGAAGGGCGTGGTCTTTCATGGCAATCCTCTGACAGGGGGTTCGGGCCTGCGTTGGGCCGAAGTTCGCCGCCAAATGCGGCAGGAAATGGGAAGCAATCGTGCCTTTGCGGGGCAATTGCGTTGCTGCGCCGGGCGCGTTAGCCTGCCGCAGGCGCGACGGGTGCCGGGAGGGGGCAGCGATGACGCAAAAGCAGTTCGGTGCAGCGGTGATCGGATGGCAGGCGCCGCCGTTTCCCGATGCGGCGGTGATGGAGGGGCGGTTTTGTCGCCTTGAGCGGCTGGAGGAACGCCACGCCGATGCGCTGTTTCGCGCCAATGCCGAGGATGACAGCATCTGGGATTACCTGCCCTATGGGCCTTTTCCGTCCGAGGCGGGTTATATCCGCTGGGTCAAGGACATGGCCGCAAGCCGTGATCCGCTGTTTTACGCGGTGGTGGAGCGGGAAACGGGGCTGGCCGCGGGGGTGATGTCTTACCTGCGGATCACACCAGATGTTGGGGTGATCGAGTTGGGGCACATCAACCTGTCGCGGCGGCTGGCGCGCACCCCGGCGGCGAGCGAGGCGATGATGGCGATGATTTCATCGGCCTTCACGGCGGGCTATCGCCGGTTCGAGTGGAAATGTGATGCGCTCAACATCCCCTCGCGCCGCGCCGCCGAGCGGCTTGGGCTGAGCTATGAGGGGGTTTTCCGGCAGGCGACGATCACCAAGGGCCGCAACCGCGATACCGCGTGGTTTGCGGCTACCGACAAGGACTGGCCGGGTCTTCAGGCCGCCTATGAGGCCTGGTTGGCGCCGTCGAATTTTGATGCCGCTGGGCGCCAGCGCGAGCGGCTTTCAGACTTGACGCGGCTGGTCCGCGTGGCCTCGGACCCGGTCTTGGCGGGGCTCTAGGGCGGCAGCGAACCGGGGCGGCGACGAACTGGGCGGTGGATCCGGGTTCAGAAGCCGGAAGCGGCCGCCAGTCGGGCCTGAACGATCCCGCTCAGATGCGAGATGGCGGCAGCCGAGGGCAGGCTGGGCCCGCCGATCGCCTCGGCCGCGGTTTCAAGCGCGCGGTCATGCGCCGAGCGCGCCACCCCGGCAAGGAAATGCGCCACATAGCCAAAGTCCGCCTGATCGGGCGCGGCGGCCAGCATTTCGGCAATATGGCTCAGGTCGTCGCGCAGGGCCAGCGGATCGGGCAGGATGGTTTCATCGGGCAGCACATGAAGACCACGCGGACGGTCCTGTCCGGGCAGGGTTGAAAGCACGGCTTGCTGAAATTCAGCAAGGGATTCCAGCGGCTTGTGCAGGAAGGCATCGGCGCCGGCGGCACGCGCCTCGGCCTCGGTGGCGGGATCGCCCGACAGGCCCAGCACCGCCGGGGCCGGGGCGGCCATGGCCTTGATCTCGCGGATCAGATCGGCGCCCGAGCCATCGGGAAGGCCCATATCGACCACCACCACGCCGGGGCGGTAGGTGGCCAGATGCCGATGCGCCGAACGCAGGCAATCGGCGCGGCGGATGCGGGCGCCCGAGCGCAGGCACAAAAGCCGCATCGCCTCCGACGCAAAGCGGCTGTCCTCGACCAGAAGCACGGTGAGGCCCAGAAGCGGACGCTCGGCGGTGGCGGGCCGGGTGGCAATGAACTGGCTCAGATCGTCGGACATGGGCATCACCTTCACAACAGGGAATCGCGTTTGACCGAGTTAACGGCCAATTTGCCTAACGGCGGGTTAACGCGCGGGCCAAAGCGCACTTGCATGACGCCCCCGCCCCCCCTATGCGGAACAAAGCAAATGGAGGCCCCCATGATCGGACGTTTGAACCATGTCGCCATCGCCGTGCCGGACCTTGCGGCGGCGGCGGCGCAATATGCCAACACGCTTGGCGCGAAAGTGAACCCGCCGCAGGACGAACCCGACCATGGCGTGACGGTGGTGTTCATCGAACTGCCCAACACCAAGATCGAGCTTCTCTATCCGCTGGGCGAGGCCAGCCCGATCCGGGGGTTTCTCGACAAGAACCCCTCGGGCGGCATTCACCACATGTGTTTTGAGGTGGAGGATATTCTGGCGGCGCGGGACCGGCTGAAGGCCGAAGGCGCACGGGTGCTGGGCACGGGCGAGCCGAAGATCGGTGCGCATGGCAAGCCGGTGCTGTTTTTGCATCCGAAGGATTTCAACGGCTGCCTGATCGAGCTGGAGCAGGTCTGATGAATCTCACCGGCGGCATCGTGCTGTTTGCGGTGATCTGGTTCATGGTGTTCTTCGTGGTGCTGCCGATCCGGTTTCAGAGCCAGGAAGAGGCGGGGGAGGTGGTGCCCGGAACGCCCCGCTCGGCCCCGGCCGATGCGCAGATCGCCCGCAAGGCAAAGATCACAACGGCCGTGGCGGTGGCGATCTGGGCCGGGGTTGCGGCGGTGATCCTGTCCGGGGCGATCACCATTCAGGATCTCGACTTTTTCGGACGGCTGGCGCGTTAACGCCGCCCGGCAAGCCGGTGGAACAGATGGGTGAAGGCGGCGGCCCCCACCACCGGCACCGCAAGGTTCAGAAGCGGCACCGAAAGCGGCACCGCCATCAGCGCGCCCGCCAGCCA
>CAZPWV010000024.1:9000-14864 GCA_964590825.1 uncultured Rhodobacter sp.
CGGGGCGGGACATGCGGCGGTAGGCAGCAAGTTGGAAATACTCCCGCCCCAGCAGGTAGCCGTTGAGCGCAAAGAACACGAGCGGCGCAAAGACGAAGGTGAAGGGGTAAAGAAACAGCGCCACGATATTGGCGCCCAGCACCAGGCCGAAAAAGCGCAAGGTGTCGCCCAGGCTCTCAGTCAGGCCCAGTCCGCGCACCGCGGGCAGGCCGGGATAATGCGCCTCTTCGACGATTTCGGCCACGTTTTCGAGAAAGAACCCGGTAAAGATCGAGGCCACCGGCACCATCAGAAAGATCGAGGCGATCAGCACCAAGAGCAGCGAGGCGATGGAAAGCGCCGGGGCGAGCCAGGTGACTTCGCCCAGCCAGGGCAGGGTGAAGCTGTCGGGGGTGATCCAGCCCACCAGCGCGAAAAGGCCAAAGGCCAGCGCCAGAAGCAGCGCGGTGGCCAGGCCGATGCCCTTGGCCAGAACCTTCAGTGCAGCGGGGCGGGTGAGATCGGCCCAGCCGCGCACAAACGCATCGACAATCATTCGCAGACCCATGTGACAAGGGCGTCCAGCGCGGGGCGGGGGCGTTCGGGCGGGGCTGTGGTCTGGGTGCCGATGTGAACAAGCCCCGCCACCCATTCGCCGGGCGCAAGGCCCAGTGCGGGGGCGGCAAAGCGGCTGTCATGCGCCACCCAGCCGGTGAGCCAGCACGCCCCCCAGCCGGCGGCAAGGGCGGCGTTGAGCAATTGCATTCCGGCCGCCCCGACAGAGAGGGTCTGCTCTATCTGGGGAACCTTGTCGGTGCCGCGGGGAACGCTGACAAGGGCAATGCAGAGCGGGCTTTGCGCAAACTGGCTGACCCCTTTGGCCGCCACATCCTCGGGCAGGTTATGCGTGGCGGCAAAGACCGCGGCCTGATCGGCGAGGTGTTCGAGCGCGGGTTTTTCCAGCACGATGAAGCGCCAGGGTTCAAGCTTGCCGTGGTCCGGCACCCGCGCGGCGATGGCAAGAAGCTCCAGAATGTCCTCGCGCCCCGGTGCGGGCAGGCCCAGCATTTTCGGCGGCCGCGAGCGGCGCGTGGCCAGAAACCGCAGCACCTCTTCGTGGCGCTGGGCTGGGTTGATGCTGCCGTTGATGCTGCCGGGGAATTGCTCCATCGCGTGCTCCTGACTGCCCATTCGGGGTTTGCCCCGATATCGGGCGGGCGGGCGGCGAATGCAAGGCTTGGCGTTGGAATTGGCGGCGCAAGGGGCTATGCAGGGGCATGAGCGAGCTTGCCCATCTGGCCGTTTCCGGCGCCGAAATTGCCCTGCGCGTGACCCCCAAGGCCTCGCGCAATGCGATCGTGACCAGCGAGGAGGGCTTGCGGGCCTATGTGACGGTGGTGCCCGAAGACGGCAAGGCCAATGCCGCGGTGCTGAAGCTTCTGGCCAAGGCGCTGGGCGTGGCGAAGACGCGGCTGACACTGGTCCGCGGCCAGACCGCCCGCGACAAGGTGTTTCGCCTCGATTGAGCCGCCTTTGCCGGTGGTAAAGACTTTCCGAATTCGGTAGCGTTTCGCGCGAAGGGGCCTTCACAACGAGGTGAGGCGGACCCATTTGTGAATGGCATTAACATTGGAGGGCGGCATGGCCGGGTTCGACGCACAGATTATAAGAAGTCAGACGCAGATGGTCGAGGCGCAGGCGCGGATCTCGGAAATTTCCGAACGCATCGCGATGACCCGCGCGGCGGTGTCCAAGGTCGAGGCCGGGGCGGCGCCTGCCAGCTTTGACATTGAAAACGCCACGCTCGCCGATGTGCAAAAGCAGGCCGATGTGATGAACGCCAATATTGCCGAGCTTATCATGGGGCTTGACGATGTGACGGCGGGGTTTTCGAAAGATTTCGAAGGGCTGCGCAGCAAGACCGGCTGGGAAAGCTTTGTCGGCATTTTCGCCGCAGGCAAATCGGAGGCGATGCGGGCCGAGCGGATGCGGGCGGCCTCGATTGACGCCAAGCTGCAAGACCTGATTGCGAAATCCGACACGATCGTGCGGCTGCTCGACGGGACGCTTGACGACCGCGAATTTACCGTGGCCGGGCTGGAGACGGTGCGGGCCGAAATTCTGGCGCTCGACCCGAAGATCATCGAGCTGGAGAACAAGATCGCGGTGGAGCAGGATGCCGGCGCCCGCACCAAGCTGGAAACCGAACTGGCCGATCTCAACATGCGCTACAACGCATTGGTGCAGGATGAACAGGTGCATCTGGCGAAAAGCCAGACGCTGGAGCGCTATATCGAGCAGGGCAAGACCTGGGTGGACAGCCTGACCAATCAGGCCGCCACGCAGATGGTGCTTATCAACAAGCTGCAAACCGATACCAAGCAGCGGGTGGTGCTTTATGATGCGCTGACGAAATCGCTGAAAACGGCGCAGCAGCAGGATATTGCGCACCGGATCAACGAGATTGGGGTAAAGACCGATCAGGAGGCGCAGACCGCGATGGCCGGGATTGGCGCGGCCACCAATGCGCGGATGGCCGAGATGATGGAGGCCCATGGCGACCAGATGGTCTTTGCCCGCAAGGTGCTTGAGGAAAAGGCCAAGGCCGACGAGCGTTTTGCCCGCCGCTTTGCCGCGATTGTCGAGAAGCACGACAAGAACCTTTATGGGGGCTAAGTGGACAAGGCCGAGCTGACACGCGACCACAAGCCGCTGGATGATGAATTTGCGGCGCGGCGCTATTTTGCCAAGTTCGAGCGCATCACCCGGTTGATGCAGGGGGTGGTGCGTCAGATGCACGCCGATGGCGGGTTGGCGCAATCGGACAGCGAGATTCTGGTGGGCTACGCGCAGGCGCTTGCGGCCAGTTTCCGCGCGCTTTCGCTCAAATACCTGATCGCCGGGCGGCTTGCGGGCGTGGCGCGGCGGCATCTGACGATTGACCTGCATGAGAGCGGCTTTCCGGTGTTTCAGGAACTGGTGAGCATGGCGGGGGATGCGGCGCAGGCGGTGGCGCAGCTTGGCGCCATGGCCCCCGCAGAGGATCTGAAAGAGCGGATGGTGCGGCGTATTCTGGGCGAGCGGGCGGTGCCCACCGATCTGCAATATGTGCTCAGCCAGAGGCTTTACCTCGAGGCGCTGGTGGCGGGGGGGCTGTTTTGGCCGCAGATGACCCCGGTGGCGGAACCGCTTGCGGCGGGGGGCAACGGGCGGCGGCAGTATCGGTTGCACTGGGCGGTCTATGACAGCCGGCTGAATGTGCCGGTGGTTTATGTGCTGGAGCTGGAAGACGCGGGCAGAGAGGCCCTGCCCGGTGACGAAGGTCTTTGGGCGCAGGTGCAGGCGCATCTTCTGGCGCAATCGGTGGCGGGGCTGAAGCTGCTGACCATTGCGCGCGGCTTTGACGCCGATTTCGCCGATCTGCACCCCAAGATGCTCCGACGCATCCATCTGGGGCCGATGTATTCCAGCGCCTATACGCTGCAAACCGGCCCGATCCGCGAGGTTCTGGACGAGGCGCATTCGCCCGAGGGCGAGGATTGGGCCCTGGCCTGGACGGTCGAAGAGTTGGAAAGCGCGCGGGTCGAGGTGGAAAAGGGCTGGTTTTCCAGCACCGAGCGGCAGGTGTTTGATCTGGATCCGCTGGCCGGGGGCGAAGACCTTGGTGCCACGCGGATGCGCCGCGCGCTGATCTTGCCGCAGCGCCCGTTTCAGGTTTTGGCGGAAAAGGATCCGCCCGGTTTTGCGGGGGTGCGCAAATTCGTGGTGGGCGCGGGCGAACGGGTGATGGTTTATGGCTGAGATCGGTTGGGAACGGCAGCCGTGCCCGCACCCCTCCCGCACTCTCAAAGTGTTTGAGCCAGGAAGAAACAGGGTTTGACGATGAGCGGACAACGCGACGAAATGGAACTGCGCGAAGAGGCGATCCGGGCGCATTACCCGGCCGCCGAGGCGATGCTGTTGGGCTTCGACCATGTGCCGCGTCTGGCCCGGCCTGCGGCGCCGGTGGCGGTGGAGCGCTCGAACGGGGTGGTGACCGGGGCGCGGCGGTTTCGCTCGACCACGCCGGGGTTGGTGACGCAGCCCACGGCGCGTGCCGAGGGGGTGCGGCTGATGGCGCGGATCGAGGCGGCCAGCGGTGACGCGTTGCCGACGCCGGCGGCGGCAACCGTGGTGCAGGCGCTGCGGCGGGCCTTGGCGATTGCGCTGGCCATCGGCGCGGGTTTTGCCGAGGTGACGGGGCTGGCCGAGTTGAAGAAAGCCAATCTGGAGGGGCGGTTGCCCGAGCCGAAGCGGGCCGAGTTTTCCGAACTTCTGGCGGCGGAAAGCCTTGCCGTGCTGTCGGTTTTTGCCAATGCGCTGAGCTTTTTGCTGGCCGATCAGGCGGGGGAGGAGACGGTCGAGGTTGGCGCGGTGGAGGAGGTTCTGAGCGACAATCCGACACTGGCGCTGTACGGCGTGCTGTGGGAACTCGATCAGGATATTGCCGCGTTTGCCAGCGATGCGGGGCGGTTGGTGGCCACGGTCCTGGCCTTTGCCGAGGCGCTTGGCGCAAAGGCGCGGGCGCGCGGCGAGGCGGCGGTGCGGATCGGGGCTTTCACCGGCGCGGCTTGGCGGGTGGAGGCAGACGATCTGCCGATTGCGGGCTTTGCCCCGGCGCACAAGGCCCGTGGCACGGCGCTGGTGATGAGTTTCAAAAAGCCCGAGGAGGTGGTGGGCAACCATATTGCCAAATATCAGGCGCTGCGGCTTTCCAAAATGCTGATGGCCTATGATTTTTCCCGCAAGATGAACCCTTTCGCCGAATTGGGCGGGTTCATTTTCACCTTCATGGGCGACGGCAAGCCCGGCACCGGGAAGACCACGCTCATTCAGATGATGGCGGGCTTGCTGGACGGTTATTGCAAGGGCGCGGGCTACCCGTTTCGCTACCAGAATTTCGGCATCGACAATATCGACAGCTATCAGGGCAAGTCGGGGCAGAATGCCAAGGCCTTTATTACCAATGTGATGGACCCTGCGGTGATCGGTTTTGGCACGGTGGATGATATTGACCAGATTGCCGGCAAACGCGGTGACCGGCAATCGAGCGCGGGCCAGCAAGAGGTGACGGCGGTGTTGATGGAGGCTTTTGCCGGTGCCAATACGGTGGTGCGCGGCAATTGCAGCTTTGGTATGTTTTCGAATTTCCCGGAAAATGTGGATGATGCGCTGCGCCAGCGGGCCGGGGCGCGGTTTTTGGTGGACGGGCCGCAAAGCCGGGAAGACTACATCGACATTCTGGCGCTGCTTTTGGGCAAGCGGCATGAAATTCCTCTGGGAAATCATGAGCTTTACGCCGCGCAAGAAATCAAACGCGCGGTGGCCGAAAGTTTTGCGCGCCACAGCCGCCCGATGGAGGCGGGGCTTGTGCCGGTGTTCGAGGCGGTGCAGGCAAAGGTGGGCGCGCTGGACACGATCGAGAAGCTGGGCAGCTATCTGAAAGCGATTCAGGAGGCCGACGGGCGCTTCACCGGCCGGGCGATCAAGAATATTACCGATGCGGTGAAGGTGCGGGCGATGGATTTTGAATTGCCCGATGACTGGATGGCAGAACCGGAGATATTCCTGTTCAAGGATTATGACACCAAACTGGCGATGATTTCCGAATTGCGCCGCCCGGTGACGGCGGAAATGGTGGTGCAGGAAATCAACCGCTACGCCGACAGCGAATTCCGCTATGCCGACAAGTCGGACGAGGTCGCAATTTCCGGGATGGTGCGGGATATGGGGCGGGCCGAGGAAGCAAAGCGGCGGTATCTGGAGGGGCGGGGGTGACCACGCGCCTTGCAGCATCACCAAAGCCGAAGGCGGCCGCTATGCCACCCGCAGGATGGCCAGGCACC
>CAZPWV010000024.1:14874-15157 GCA_964590825.1 uncultured Rhodobacter sp.
TGGTCTATTTTGCGGTGATTGCGCTGGGGGTGGCGTGGTTTCTCTCGCGCGCCGACTGGCTGAAAATGCTGGTTCTGGTGCCCCTTGGCGCGCTGGTGCCGGCCTTCTTCGGCACCGGTTCGATGTGCGGGGCCGATTTCATTCTGCACCTGACCGAGCCCGGGCGCTGCACGGTAGAAGGTGAGCCCTTCCGCCTTTACGCCGCCTATTTCGTCTTTGGCCTCGTGGCGGTGCTGGGGGCGAGCGTTCTGGTGAAACTGGGGCGGATGGTCTGGGGAAAGGT
>CAZPWV010000025.1:0-2128 GCA_964590825.1 uncultured Rhodobacter sp.
CCCTCCTTCGCGCCGGAACTTCTGCAATCGGTCCGCTCAACCGACCCGATGAAGGGCAAGCATCTGGAAAAGGCGCTGATGCAATTCGCCGAGGAAGGCGCGGCGAAGGTGTTCAAGCCGATGATCGGCTCGGGCTTCATTGTGGGCGTGGTGGGCGCGCTGCAATTTGACGTGCTGGCGAGCCGGATCGAGATTGAATACGGCATCCCCGTGCGGTTCGAGAACTCGCAATTCACCTCGGCGCGCTGGGTGCAGGGGCCGAAAGACGTGGTGGAAAAGCTTGTCAACGTGAACAAGCAGCACATCGCCCATGACAACGACGGCGACGTGGTGTTCCTGACCCGCCTGCAATGGGACATCGACCGGGTGGTGCGCGATTACGAAGGCGTCAAGCTGAGCGCGACGAAGGAGATGATGGTTTAGGGCACTGCCCGGTGGTGCGCCTTGCATCACCTGACACGGCGGCCCCAAAAGGCATCAACACTCTGGCCGCGCCGCCGCAAAGCTGGCGTTCCGTTTCCAAAGTGCGCAAATATCCCAGGGGGGCGAAGCGGGGGCAGCGCCCCCTGCCCGGCGTTGAATTGCGCCGTAGCGTCGCCACAGAAAGAACGCGCCACGCACCAGCCGCCTGCGGGCAGGAGCGCCGCCGTTTGCCAGAAATCCAGGCCCCCTAACCCTCCACCAACCTTCCATATTCCCCGATGGCGAAACGGTCCGTCATACCGGCGACATAGTCGAGCACCACACGGGCCAGCGCGGTCTCGCCTGCCTCGCGCGCCCGCGCCACGTCGGCCTGCCAGTCTTCGGGCAGGAGCTCGGGGCGTGCAAGGTAAAGCGGGAAAAGCGCGTTCACCATTGCCGTCACCCGCTGGCGCTCGGCCACCACGGTCGGGGCACGATACATGCGGGTAAAGAGGAAGCCCTTGATTGCCTTGATGTTTTGATAAAGCGGTTTGGAAAAGCGGATGATCGGCCCCTCCATCGCCCGGATCTCGTCCACATGGCGCGGGCGCAGCGATTCGAGCCGGTTTTTCGCCACCGCGATCACGTCTTCCACCATCACGCCAAAGACGCGGCGCAGCGCCTCGTGGCGGCGGCGCATCGGGTCGAGCCCCGGATAGGCTTTGTCCACAATGGCGAAACAATCGCCCAGCACCGGCAATTCGCACAGGTCATCTTCGGTAAACAGCCCCGCGCGCAGACCATCGTGCAGATCGTGGTGGTTATAGGCGCAATCGTCGGCCACCGCCGCCACCTGCGCCTCGGCCGAGGCATTGGTGGCCAGTTCCAGATCCCAGAGCCGGTCCACCTCGGCCAGCGCATAGGGCAGGCTTTCGCGGTCGGGCACCGAATGCGCGCCCCCCTCGGGCGAGATGACTGGCCCCCCAATCACCGGGCCGTTATGCTTGGCAATGCCTTCGAGCGTTTCCCAGGTCAGGTTCAGCCCGTCGAAATCGGCGTAGTGGCGCTCAAGCTTCGTCACAATGCGCAAGGCCTGGGCGTTGTGGTCGAACCCGCCATAGGGCGCCATCAGCAGCGCCAGCGCATCCTCGCCGGTGTGGCCAAAAGGCGGGTGACCCAGGTCATGCGCGAGCGCCACCGCCTCGGCCAGATCGGTATTGAGGCCGAGCGCCCCGGCAATGGTGCGCGCCACCTGCGCCACCTCGATCGTGTGGGTCAGCCGGGTGCGGTAATAATCGCCCTCATGCTCGACAAAGACCTGCGTCTTGTGCTTGAGCCGCCGGAAGGCAGAGGAATGGATGATCCGGTCGCGGTCACGCTGAAAGGGGGTGCGGAAGGTCGAATAGCTTTCCGCCTTCAGCCGCCCCCGGCTGGCCTCGGGCTGGCAGGCATAGGGTTGCAGCATCTTTCACCTCACCTTGTCGGGGCCTCACCTTGTCGGGGTGCTGCCCGCAGCCTATATCCGAAAGAGCACGCATAACAGGCCCAAACCCATGATACTCCCCCCCAAAGTCACGCCCCGCGCCTTTGACCGCCTTGCCGCGATAAACGCCACCAGCCCCACGCCACGGGCGCTGCGGGTGGCGGTGGAGGGCGGCGGCTGCTCGGGCTTTCAGTATGACCTGAAACTGGAGGAGGTGGCCGCAGCGGACGATCTGGTGCTGGA
>CAZPWV010000025.1:2154-15030 GCA_964590825.1 uncultured Rhodobacter sp.
CAAAGGGTGCTGATCGACCCGATCAGCCTGCCGTTTCTGGAAAACGCGGTGATCGATTTCACCGAAGAGCTGATCGGCGCGCGCTTCGTGGTGCAAAACCCCAACGCCACGGCCAGTTGCGGCTGCGGGATTTCGTTTTCGATGTGAGGGGGGCGATGTGAGGGGGCGATGGCGGGCCGCCGCCGTGACCCCAGCCATCACCCAGCCGTCATCCCGGATGCACCAGCGTGGCAAAGAGGCGCGGATCCAGGCTGGCGCTGGCAAATGTCGGCCCCTCGGTCAAAATCGCCACCGCATCGTGGCTGTGCAGGCTTTCCTGATGGCTGGCGATCACGCGGAAATCGCCCAGCCGCGGCTCTGCCATCAGCCCCTCGGCAAAGACCCGCACCGCATCTTCGACAAAGATCGGATGGGCGGCGTTCAGCTCGGCAAAGGCCTGTTCATCCTCGCGCTTGACCATCACCTGCGTCTCGGTGGGCACGGCGGCGCGGGCAATGCCGATCAGGTCTTCGAACCAGAGCGTCGGGCCCGGCCGGACCACCGCCGAAATCCGCGCCACCGAGCGTTGCGAATGCGGCGTGGCCAGCCGCCCACGCGCCGCACGGGCATGTTCCGAGAGTTCCAGCGAGCAGGGACAGGTCGAGGAATAGAGGTAATCCAGATGGACGATCTTTTGCCGCTGCCCCGCGGCATCGACCATTTCCAGAGCGATATCATAATATTGCCAGCCACTCAGGCCAGAGCGCAGGCTTTGCACCTGAAGCGGCAGCGCAAAGCGCATCATCAGCCGGGCGTCAAAACTGTCGAGGTGGCTTTGGTAGTCATCGAGCGCCGCCGCCATCACCTCGAAGGAAAATTCCCGCTCGGCATGGGCGTAAAAGCTGCGCATCACCCGGCTCATGTTGATGCCCTTCCTGTCGGCCTCGAGGCTGACCGTGCCGGTGACCGAGGTTTCAAGGCTGACCTCGCCACCCGCCTTGAGCCGGTAGCGGATCGGCAGGCGGAAGTTCGAAATGCCCACATGGGCAATGCGCGTTTTCGCCCCCACGATCAGGCTGGCGGGGCCGTTTTGCAGATCGGGCATGGCGGCTTTATAGACGGCATCGGGGCGGAAATCTGCGTCATAGCTGCGCGCAAGCGCGGGCGAATTGGCCAGCGGCTGGCCGGGCGAGAGCCGCGCAATCGCCGGGTCAAGCCTGGCCAGTTCGTCGGGGCTGGCCTGCGCCGCCCAGGCCCGCAAGGTGGCAAGCGCTGCCCTGGCGGCGGCGGTATCGGGCCTCTCAAGCCGGTCTTGCAGGTTCATGGCTTCCCCTTTGGCACCCTTGGACACTCAGGATATGGGGGCGGACGGGCAAAAGTCCAACCGAAGTTGGCGCCGCCTGCCCGCCCTAGGCCGCCGCCAGCGCCGCTTGCACATCGGCCAGAAGATCACCGGTATCCTCGATGCCCAGCGAGATCCGCACCAGCCCCGCGGTGATCCCGATCAGGGCGCGGTCGGCGTCGCTCAGGTTCTTGTGGGTGGTGGTGGCGGGATGGGTGGCAATCGATTTCGCATCGCCCAGATTGTTGGAAATGCTGATGATTTCCAGCGCGTTGAGAAAGCGGAAGGCGGCCTCCTTGCCGCCCTTGAAATCGAGGCAAAAGAGCGTGCCGCCCGAGCCCATCTGATCCATCGCCAGCACGTGCTGCGGATGCGAGGTCAGGCCGGGGTAGATGGTGCGGGCCAGTTTTTCGTGCCCCGCCACCGACGAGGCCAGCACCGCCGCACTGGCGGCCTGGGCCCGCACCCGCAGATCGAGCGTTTGCAGCCCGCTCAGCAGCACCCAGGCATGAAACGGGCTCATCGCGCCGCCGGTATGTTTGACATAGGTTTCAAACGGGCCGCGGATGAAGTTTTTCGTGCCGCAGACAACCCCGCCCAGCACACGCCCGCCGCCGTCGATATGTTTGGTGGCCGAATAGGCCACAACATCGGCGCCAAGCTCCAGCGCACGCGAGAAAATGGGCGAAGCAAAGGCGTTGTCCACCACCACGAGCGCGCCCACCGCATGGGCAATTTCGGCCACGCCGGCAATGTCGATCACCTCGAGGCCGGGGTTCGAGACACTTTCGAAAAAGCAGATCTTCGTGCCCGGCCGCACCGCGCCGCGCCAGTTGGCCAGATCGGCGCCGTCGATCAGAGTGACCTCGACGCCAAAGCCCGAAAGCACCTTGAGCACATGCAGGCAAGAGCCGAACATTTGCCGCGCCGCCACCACATGATCGCCGGCATTGAGCGTGCACATCAGCGCGCCGTTGATCGCCGCCATGCCGGAGGCGCAGGCAAAGGCGTCTTCGCTGCCCTCGAGCGCGGCCATGCGGTCTTCGAACATGCGGGTGGTCGGGTTGCCGTAGCGGGCATAGATGAATTCATCCGCACCCGCGGCCACAAACCGCGCCTCGGCGGCCTCGGCCGAGGGGTAGGCAAAGCCCTGGGTAAGAAACAGCGCCTCGGCCATCTCGCCATATTGGCTGCGCCGGATGCCCTCATGCACCAGTTTCGTGCGGGTTTTCCACGCCGACATCTCTACCTCCTGCGACAGCCTGACGCGGACAGGCGATAAACCCCGGTTTGGCTTGGGTCAATGCCGGGTCGGAAAACTTGCGCTAAGATGATGCGCATCCGTGCCATTCTGGTGGCGCTGCCAAGATCAATGCAGGAGGAATCAGCCATGAAAGTCGTCTCCGTCGTAGGCCCATCGCAATCGGGCAAGACCACGCTTTGCGAAGCGCTGGCCACGCTCGAAGGACAAAAACCCCGCAAGCACACGATGTTTGGCGATACCGCGGTGACGCGTTTTGCCTTCATGGGCGAGGACTGGGCCACGCTGGATGCCCCCGGCGGTGCCGACCATCTGCCGCAACTGCCGGCGATGCTGGCGGCCTCGGATGCGGTGGTGCTGTGCGTGCCCGCCGAGGCCGATGCGGCGGTGCTGGCCGCGCCCTATCTGCGGCTGATCGAGGCCGCCAACCTGCCGACATTCCTCTTTATCAACAAGATCGAGGTGGCGCAGGACCGCACCAGCGAGATCGTGGCGGCGCTGCAAAATTACAGCCCGCATGGCATCGTGCTGCGGCAGGTGCCAATCCGCAAGGATGGCCAGGTGATCGGTGCGGTCGATCTGATTTCCGAACGCGCCTGGGAATATCACGACCACGCCCGGTCTTCGCTGATGGAACTGCCCGATGCCGTGAAGGAGCGCGAGGCCGAGGCCCGCGCCGAATTGCTCGAACATCTGGCCGATTTTGATGAAACGCTTTTGACCGAACTGATCGAGGATCAGGTGCCGATGACCGGCGAGGTCTATGAGGTCTCCACCCGCGTGTTGCAGCACCACGACCTGATTGCCGCGCTGCTGGGTTCGGCCAGCCATGGCAATGGCATGATGCGGCTGATGAAAAGCCTGCGCCACGAGGTGCCCGCCGTCACCGAGGCGGCGGCGCGGGTCGGCACGCTGGCGGTGGGGGCGCTGGCCGATACCGTCAAGCATCTGGGCAAGACGGTGCTGATCCGGGCGCTGGGCGATGGCGTGGCCGCCGGTGCAAAGCTGGGCGGTGCCACGGTGGGCTCGATCACCGATATTGACGGCAAGACCGCCCTTGGCGCGCTGAAGGCAGGGGAGATCGGCCTGACCGTCAAGACCGACCATCTGGGGCTGGGCGCGCCGCTTTACACCGCCGAAGGCACGGCGGCGAACCCCGGCTGGATGCGCTCTGCCCCCGCCAACCACGCGCTGATCGTCGAGCCGGAAAACGAGCGCGACGAGACCCGGCTTTCGGGCGCGCTGGCCAAATTGCTGGAGATCGACCCCGGCCTGAGCCTGGCCACCGATGCGCAGACCGGCAAGACGGTGCTGGGCACGCAGGGCCCGCTGCATCTGCGCCGGGTGCTGGAAAAGCTGGAGGGCGATTTCGGCATCAAGGCGGTGACCGCGCCGCAGGGCACCTTGCTGTGCGAAACCATCACCGGCGCGGCGCAAAAGCAGTATCGCCACCGCAAGCAATCGGGCGGCGCGGGGCAATTTGCCGATGTGGTGATCGAGGTCAAGCCGCTGGGCCGGGGCGAAGGCTTCGTGTTCAGCGAAACGGTCAAGGGCGGCGCGGTGCCGCGCAACTACATCCCCTCGGTCGAGACCGGGGCACGCGAGGCGCTGGTGGCGGGGCCCAAGGGGCATCCGGTGGTCGATCTGGCGGTGAACCTCTCGGATGGCAAGCATCACGCGGTGGACAGTTCCGACCACGCGTTCCGCACCGCCGGCAAGATGGCGCTGCGCGAGGTGCTGGGCGAGTTGGGCACGGTGGTGTTGCAGCCGGTCTCCAGGGTCACCATCTCGGTGCCCTCGAGCTACGCGGGCGGGCTGGCGCCGCTGGTCTCGAGCCTCAAGGGGCAGGTGCTGGGCTTTGAAGCCGATGCCAGTGCCAAGGGCTGGGATCTGTTCGAGGCGCTGATGCCTTCGGCATCGCTGAGCGAGCTGTTCCAGAGCCTTGGCGGGGCGACGCGCGGCACCGCGCATTTCACCGCCACGCTCGACCATTACGAAGAGCAATACTGAGCCGAGGCCCACCTCGGGGCGGCGCCAGGCGTCGCCCCGTTGGCGGGCACTGGTTTTGCCACCCTCGCCGCCCGCCGCAGGCCGCCCCCGTCTCTGGCTGCGGGCGTCTCTGGCTGCGGGCGTCTCTGGCTCGCCCGTCTCAGGCCTCGGGCGGGTCGTCTTTCTGTGCGGCATTTTGGGGCGCATAGCGGGTGATGAGTTTCGTCTGCCCCATGAAAAACCCCATCAGCAGCACCGTCAGCCCGAAGGTCTTGAAATTCACCCAGGTCGCATCGGAAAAATTCCGCCAGATCACTTCGTTGGCCAGCGCCAGGAACACAAAGAACGCGATCAGCCGTTTGCTCAGCGCCACCCAGCCCTCGGGGCGCATCGGAATGGCGCCCTCCATCACCAGTTGCAGCCAGGGTTTGCCGCGCAAGAGCCCGACCGCCAGCGCCGCCGCGAAGAGCAGATAGATCAGCGTCGGTTTCATCTTGAAAAAGCGCGGATCATTGAACCAGACCGACAGCCCGCCAAAGACGACAACCAGCACCAGCGTGGCAATCTGCATCGGCGCCAGATGGCCGGTGAGCGCCCAGAGCGCCGCCATCGAGGCCACCAGCACCGGCACGAAAATCGCCGTGGCCAGCACAAAGCCCTGATATTCGCGCCCCGCCAGCGTGACCGGATGGTCCTTGAGCAGGAAAAAAGCCCCGAAAAAGACCAGCAGCGGGCCAAAATCAAGCGCCGCCTTCAGCCCCGGCGAGACCGGTTTTGCCTCTTTCATCATCCCCCCCGTCAGCGGTTGCCCGCAAATTCCACCACCACCGCACCCAGCGCAATCAGCGCCATCAGCGCGGTGCGCCTTGGCCCGACCTTTTCGCCCAGCACCAGCCAGCCGATCAGCGCCGCAAAGACCGTCGAGGTCTCCCGCAGCACCGCCGCCTCGCCGACCCGGTCGATGCGCGTGGCCAGCATGATCGCGCCAAAAGAGAAATAGGCGACGATGGCGCCAAGAACACCCCTTTTTATCAAGGGAACAAATTCGGAAGCGGGAATGTGTCTGAGCCGCCGCAGGGTGAGTAGCGGCATGAACCAGCCATCGAGAAAGAAGAACCAGGCCAGAAAGGTGAACGGGTTGGCGGTGGCGCGGATGCCATAGGCGTCATAGGTGGTGTAAAGCGCCACGAAGCCGCCGGTCAGCACCGCCAGCGCCAGCGCCGGAACCATGGTATCGCGGCTTTCGGTGATGGTGCGCAGGTTGTAAAGCGCCAACCCGTAGATGCCCGCCAGAAGCAGCCCCACCCCCGCCCATTGGCCGGCGGTGAACCGCTCGCCAAACAAAAGCCCCGCGCCCAGAACGGCAAAGAGCGGCCCGGTGCCGCGCACCACCGGATAGACGACCGTATAGGCGCCGCGGCTGTAAGAGGCGGCCTGCGCCAGCTTGTAGCCGATATGAATGACCACCGCCCCGGCAAAGATCGGCCACATGTGTGGCTCGGGCCAGGGCAGCACAAAAAGCGCAAACGGCGCCGCCAGCAGCGCATAGCACAGATCGATCGCGGCGCGGCTGGTCCAGGGGTCGTGACGGCCTTTTTGCAGCGCCCCGAACAGCGCGTGCAAGAGCGCCGCGCCAAGCGCCAGCATCACCGCGACCCGGTGCCCCTCGGGGGTGCCGGCAATGGCGTTGAAATAGTCACTCACCACGCGCCGAACCAAGATGGGGCGCCGAACCAAGATGGGGCGCCAAATCCTGGAGGGGGCGCTGCCCCCCGCCCGTTCCGGGCGCCCCCCTGCCCGTTCCGGGCGCTGCCCGAGGTATTTGTGGCAAGATGAACCCCTCCGGATCTTGCCGGAGTTTCCCCATGCCCGAAAGGTCTTGGCGGGGAATGGGGCGGGGTTGAACTTGGGCGGGGTGAATTTTGGCGCCAGCCAAAAGCGCGGGCAAAGCCGCCGGCCCGGCCCGGCCGGTCATGCGGCGCCTCCGCGGCTGTCCGGCTCGGCTCCCACCAGCGCCTGAGCGAATTCTTCGGGGTCGAAAGGCGCCAGATCGTCGATCTGTTCGCCAATGCCGATGGCATGAATGGGCAAGCCGAAGCGGTCGGCAAGCGCCACCAGCACGCCGCCCTTTGCGGTGCCGTCGAGTTTGGTCATCACCAGCCCCGAAACATCCGAGATCCGGGCGAACACCTCGACCTGGCTGATCGCGTTCTGCCCGGTGGTGGCATCGAGCACCAGCAGCGTGTTATGCGGCGCAGCGGCATCGAGTTTGCGCAGCACCCGCACGATCTTGGCCAGTTCCTCCATCAGATCGGCGCGGTTTTGCAGCCGGCCCGCGGTGTCGATCAGCAACAGGTCGGTGCCATCGGCGCGGGCCTTTTCCAGCGCGTCATAGGCCAGCGAAGCCGGATCGGAGCCCTCGGGCGCGGTCAGCACCGCCACCCCCGCACGATCGCCCCAGATCTTGAGCTGCTCCACCGCCGCCGCGCGGAACGTGTCGCCCGCCGCGATGATGACCGATTTGCCGGCGGCGCGGAACTGGCTGGCCAGTTTGCCGATCGTGGTGGTCTTGCCCGAGCCATTCACCCCCACCACCAGAACCACCTGCGGGCGATGCGCGTAAAGCGGCAGGGGGCGCGCCACCGGCGCCATGATCCGGGCCACCTCTGCCGCCAGCAAGCCCTTGATTTCCGGCACGGAAAGGCGTTTTCCCATGCGCCCCTCGGCCAGATTGGCCGCCACTCGCAGCGCCGTATCCACCCCCATGTCGGAGGCGATGAGCAGCTCTTCGAGGCTTTCGAGCATGGCATCGTCCAGCACCCGGCGCGGCGCCGCACCCGCACCCGCACCAGCCCCGCCCCGCCCCAGCAGCCGCCCCAGCAGGCCGGGCCGGGCCGGGGCCTCGGGCAGGGTCGCTTCGGGCCGGAAGGTTTCGGGCAGGGTCGCTTCGGGCCGGGAGGTTTCGGGCCGGGAGGTTTCGGGCAGAGACGCTTCGGGCTGGTGCGTTTCGGCGCCCTCCGCCACGCCCGAAGCCTCGGGAGGGGCTGCCGCCACGATCGCATCGAGCCCCGCCTCGAGCTTTGCCGAAGAGCGCGTCAGGCGGGATTTGAGCTTGCTGAGAAACGACATGTGGCCTCCGTTTTCCCTCACCTAATGGATCACGGCGCAGGAGGGAAGAGCGCCGCCATCCCGATCAGCGCCTGCGCCGGCCAGTAAAGCGCCCAGACCAGATAGGCCGCCGCGGTTTTTGCCCGCCCCTCGGGCAGAACGAACAGCCCCAGCGCCAGAACAAAATCCGATGCCATGAAGAGCAGCGCCCCAAGCGTGGCCAGCGGCACCGCGCGCAGCCCCAAAGCCGCCAGCGCCATGACCAGGATCACCGCAATATATCCCCGCACCGGCCCGGCAAGCCCCTTGGCGCGCGGTGCAATGACCAGCCCCGCCGCCAGCGCAAGCGCGCTCACCGCCAGCGCCGCCGGCAGCGGCGGCAGCGCCACGCCAAGGCGCCAGAACCACCCGGCATAGGCCAGATGCCCCGCCGCGAAAGCCGCCATCCCCGCCAGAAAGGCCGCCTGACCGGGGCGCGACAGGAAATAATCCCCCGCCGCCCCCAGCGCCAGCCCCGCCACCACCAGCCAGGGCGCCGCCAGCGCCAGCGCCAGCCCCGCCAAGGCCGCTACCGCCCCGGTCTTGACCAGCGTCTTCCCCCAGGAGGGCGGCGCAGCGGCATAGGCCAGCAACTGCCAGAGCGCCAATGCCGCCGCGAGCAGGAAAAACGGATGCGCAATCGGGCTCATGGTGGCTATCCTGACAGGGCCCGGAGCGGGGCAGGCGGGTTTATCCGCCACAGGGCCAGAAAATTCGCGGCGCGGCAAGGCGTCGCCCTGATTTGGCCGGAAATTGCGGTATTTTGCACCGGGTCCGCCCCGCTTTTCGCCGGCCCCTGCCCTGCCCGTCCCGTTCCCCTCCCGCCGCCATCGAAGGCCAAGATGACCCGCAAACACCCGCTTGCCGCCCGTCTCGCGCAACTGCGCACCCGCCTCGCGCCGCTCGGGGATCTGCTGCGCGGCTTGCGCCAGATCGGGCGTGACATTCCCGAAGTGGACAGCTTTGCCCTGGTCGCCTTTTCGCCGGTGCCGCTGTTGCTGGCGGGGGCGTTCTGGGGCGGGCTCTGGCCCTGGCTGGCGCTGGGCTGGATCGCGGGGGGCGTCTTCGTGCTGGACCGGACGATTGCCCGCGCCGCGCCCGATGCGCCCGAAGGCTCGGAGTTCCCGGCCGCCGATGCTCTGAGCGTGGCGCTGGCGCTGGCGCATTTTGCCCTGCTGTTTCTGGTCGTGGCCGCGCTGGCCGGGGCCACGGGGCTGGGCTGGGGGGCGCGGCTGGCGCTTTTGCTGGCGACCGGGCTTTTCTTTGGGCAGGTGTCGAACGCCAATGCCCACGAGTTGATCCACCGCTCTGACAAGCGTTTGTTCCTGCTTGGGAAATGGGTATATATCTCGCTGCTTTACGGGCACCACACCAGTGCCCACCGGCTGGTGCATCACCGGTTTGTCGCCACCCCCGACGACCCTTCGACCGCCGGTCTGGGCGAAAGCTACTGGGCTTTTGCGCCGCGGGCCTGGCTGGGCGCCTGTGTCGCGGGCTACGAAATGGAACGGGCCCGTCTGGCCCGGCGGGCGGAAAACACAACCGCCGGTTCCGGGCTGCGGGGGCGGCTCGGGGCGCTCAACCCCTATCTGAGCTATGGGCTGGGGGCGGCATGGTTTTTGCTGCTGATGGGGCTGCTGTTTGGCGCGGGGGGCGTGCTGGCCTATCTGTTGCTGTGCCTTTACGCACAGATGCAGCTTTTGCTGTCGGATTATGTGCAGCATTACGGGTTGCAGCGCCGCCGCCTTGACGGCGAGCAGTTCGAACCGGTCACCGAGGCGCATAGCTGGGATGCGCCCGACCCGGTGTCTTCGCTGTTCATGCTCAATGCGCCGCGCCATTCCGACCATCACGCCCATCCGGCCCGGCCCTATCCGGCGCTGCGGCTGGGCGATACCGCGGCCCCCGGCCGGCCGATGCTGCCGCGCTCGCTGCCGGCGATGGCGGCTTTGGCGCTTTTTCCGCCGTTCTGGCACCGGGTGATGGATCACCGCGTGCTGGATCTGCGCAAAGCTGCGTGATCGGCCGGGCGGCGGCTTTTCATCGCGGTGCGACTGCGGCACTGTGCCCCAAAGGAGACCCCGATGCGCCGTTTTCCCGCCCTGTCCGTCCCGGCCCTGCCCCTCCCCGCCCTCTCCGTCCTTGCGCTTTGCCTTGCCGCCCCCTTCGGGCTGGCCGCCCAAGACCTCGGCCCGCCGCTGAGCGGCGCCGAATTCGACGCGCTGACCCAGGGCAAGACGATCACCTATTCCTCGGGCGGCACCCCCTACGGGATCGAACAATACCGCCCCGGCCAAAAGGTTGTCTGGGCCTTTGCCGAGGGCGATTGCCGCGAAGGCGACTGGTTCCAGTCGGCCGATCAGATCTGCTTTGATTACCACGAACCCGGTGTCGGGCTGCAATGCTGGACCTTCCACCAGCGCGGCGAGGCTCTGGTGGCCTATTTCGAAGGGCTGCAAGACAGCGAACCGCTGGTTTCGCTGGAGGAAAGCGCCGATGCGCTGAACTGTCCCGGCCCCGAACTGGGGGTCTAGGAACTGGGGGGCTGAGTATTGGGGGGCTGGGCCCGCGCGGCCCAGGCTCAAAGCAGTTTGGCGGCGGCTTTGGCGGCGGCGGGGCCATTCGGGTGCCCAAACGCCCCTCTTCCGCCCAAGTCTGGGCCACCGGAGTTTGGGCCACCCGATTCCAAGGCGGGCCTGCGGGCCTAGAACAGCGAGCCCTGACCGGGCGGGGCCTTCGCCGGTTTGGGCCGATCCGGTTTGGGCGCATCCGGTTTGGTGGCGGTTTTTCCGGGCCGGGCCGGGCCAGCCCCCCCCTCGGCTTCGCCCCCCGCCCCGCCGCCAGCCGGAACGGCATCGATCCGGCCATCGTGGAACTCGACGATCAGTTGCGCGGCGGCGGATGCGGCGGCGGCGCTGGGCAAGAGCCGCCCGCCCCCCGCCATGCCGCCTGCCATGCCGCCCGACCCGTCGCGCACCACCGCATAGCCGCGCCGGAGCGTCTCGGTATAGCCCAGCGTCTGGCGCATCCGGTCCAGCCGGGCCAATTGCTCGTCCAGCCGGGCCAGACGCAGCTGCGGGGCACGGGCAAGCCGGTCGCCAAGCCCGGCAAGCCGCTCGGCCGCTTCGCGGTTGCGCCGTGCCGCCTCGGCCTGCATCCGCAGTTGCGCCGCCCCCAGCCGCCGAAACAGCCCGTCGATCTCTTGCGCGGCGCGGCGCAGGCGCAGCCCCGGCGCGGGGGCAAGCCGCGCTTCCAGCCGGGAAAAACGCCCGCCCTCGGTGGCCAGGAAATGGCGCAGAAGGCGCGGAGCGATCAGCGCCGAAAGCGGCGCAAAAGCGGCACGCTTGCGCACCGTTACCATCCGCAGCGCCGGGCCAAGCCGGTCGGCCACAAGGTCAAAGCGTTGCCGGCGCGGCGCCACCAGCGCCTCGGGGCGGCCCAGCGCCCGGCCCAGATCGGCCAGACGCTGCTGGCGTTGATGCAGCCGCGCCTGCGCCGCCCGGCCCATCCGCGCCGCATCCTCAAGCAGCCGCGCCATCAGTTCGGCACGCACCGGCACCGCCATTTCGGCCGCCGCCGTGGGCGTGGGGGCGCGCCGGTCGGCGGCAAAATCGATCAGCGTGGTATCGGTTTCGTGCCCCACCGCCGAAATGAGCGGGATGGCGCTTTCGGCGGCCGCGCGCACCACCACCTCTTCGTTGAAGCCCCAGAGATCTTCGAGCGAGCCGCCGCCGCGCGCCACGATAATCAGATCGGGGCGGGCAATTGCCCCCCCCGGCGCCAGCGCGTTGAAACCGCGGATGGCACGGGCCACCTCGGGGGCGCAGGCCTGACCCTGCACCGCCACCGGCCAAATGAGCACCCGGCGCGGAAAGCGGTCGCGCAAACGGTGCAGAATGTCGCGGATCACCGCACCCGAGGGCGAGGTCACCACCCCGATCACGCCGGGCAGATAGGGAATGGGCTGCTTGCGTGCACCATCAAAAAGCCCCTCGGCGGCCAGCGCCTTTCGACGCGCCTCAAGCAGCGCCATCAGCGCCCCCGCCCCCGCAGGCTCGACGTCATCGACGATCAGCTGATATTTCGACTGCCCCGGAAAGGTGGTCAGCCGCCCGGTGGCGATCACCTCCATCCCCTCCTCGGGGCGGATCTGCATCCGCGCCACCTGCCCCTTCCAGGAAACGGCGGCGATCACGGCATTGGCATCCTTGAGGTCGAAATAGAAATGCCCCGAGGCCGGGCGCGAGACCCGCCCCACCTCGCCGCGCACCCGGACCCGGCCAAATTCGCCTTCGATCACCCGCTTCACCGCGCCGGAAATTTCCGAAACGCTGAACTCGGGCGTGTTGCCGGAGGGGGGGGCGCTGTCGTCAAGAATGTCCATGCCTGCCTTGCCTGTGACCTCGTCAGACCTTAGAAGGCGGCAAGCCAAAGGCCAAGGGCCAGTTGCACGGGCTTCGCGCGGGGGATTGCGATGAACATTTTGATATTGGGCAGCGGCGGGCGCGAACATGCGCTGGCCTGGGCGGTCAAGCAAAACCCGAAATGCGACCGGCTGATCGTCGCGCCGGGCAATGCCGGCATTGCGATGCTGGCCGAGGTGGCCGGGATCGACCCCTGCAACAGCGCCGCGGTGCTGGCCTGCGTGGACGAAAACGCCATCGATTTTGTCATCATCGGCCCCGAGGCGCCCTTGGCCGCCGGCGTGGCCGATGCGCTGCGCGCGGCGGGCGTGCCCTGTTTTGGCCCCTCGGCGGCGGCAGCGCGGCTAGAGGCTTCGAAAGCCTTCACCAAGGAAATCTGCGACGCCTGCGGGGCGCCCACCGCCGCCTATGCCCGCTTCACCGAGCTTGGCCCCGCGCTCGATTACGTTCGCGCGCAGGGCGCCCCGATTGTGGTCAAGGCCGATGGTCTGGCCGCCGGCAAGGGGGTGATCGTGGCGATGACGCTGGCCGAGGCCGAGGCGGGGCTGGCCGAGATTTTCGGCGGCGCCTTTGGTGCGGCGGGCACCGAGGTGGTGATCGAAGAGTTCATGGCCGGCGAAGAGGCCAGTTTCTTCGTGCTGGTCGACGGCACCAACTGCCTGCCCATCGGCACCGCCCAGGACCACAAGCGTGTCGGCGAAGGCGACAGCGGGCCCAACACCGGCGGCATGGGC
>CAZPWV010000026.1:0-4125 GCA_964590825.1 uncultured Rhodobacter sp.
TTGACGGCGCGTGGAAAACGGGCGCTGGCGGCGCTTCTGGCGGGGCGCAGGGAAGAATTGGGGTATGGTCATGGCTGACATGCGCAAGGACGACGATCTGCTGGAGGGGTTCTTTGCGGCGGCCCGCAGGGTGGCCCCCGAACCCGCACCGGCGTTTCTGGAACGGCTGGTGGCGCAGGGCGAGGCGGTGCAGGCCGAACGGCTGAGCGCGGCGATGGCGCCGCCGCGGGCGCGTGCCACGGCGCAGCGGGGCGGGGCGCAGCGGAGTGGGGTGCTGGAGGCGCTGGCAACGCTGGTTGGCGGCTGGGCCGCGATGGGTGGCGTCGCGGGAGGCATGGCGACGGCGGCGGTGGCGGGGCTTTGGATCGGCTTTTCGGGGGCCGAGACGATGTTGCAGGCGGTGGGGCTGAACGGTGCTGTCGGCACCGAGGTGGCGGCCACGGCCAGCGGTTCGGCCTTTTTGCCCGAGGCGGATATTCTGGCACTGGCGATGAGCGAATGAGCGGCAAGGAGGCCATGCGATGAGCAACGAAACGATCCCGTCTTCCGACGTGGCGCCCTCCGCCCCCGAAGCGAAGCCCTCCGACGGTGGGGCAAAGCCCGGCCTGCGCGGCTGGGCCAAGGGGGGGTTCATCCTGTCGCTGACGCTGAATATTCTGGTTCTGGGCGTTGTGGCGGGCGGGGTGATCGGGCATCGCCGCAACCTGCCGCCGCCGCCGATGCTGGAACGCGATGGCGCGGCGGATGCCTTTACCCTTGGGCCGCTGAGCGGGGCATTTTCACGCGAGGACCGGGCCGAGATGCGCCGCGCGGCCGAGGGACGCGGCACCGATTTTGGCGCCCTGCGCGATGCGATCCGTGCCGATTTCACCCGGTTCGAAGCGGCGTTGAGCGGCGCAAGTTTCGACGCGGCGGCGGCGCGGGAGGTGCTGGCCGAGATGCGGGCCCGCACGCTGCGGCGCATGGATCTGGGCGAAGAGGTGATGCTGGCGCGGCTGGCGGCGATGACCCCCGAGGAGCGGCAGGCCTTTGCGGAGCGGCTGCGCCGGGGGCTGCAACGCTTCGAACACCGGCTGGAGGACGGGCCGCGCGGCGGCAAGACGGCTGCGCCCTGAGCGAGATCGCTGAGCCGGGCGTCTCGCGTCAGGCGGCGGGGAGTTGGTAGATTTTCACCTGATTGCGCCCCTCGGCCTTGGAGCCGAGAAGGGCGTGATCGGCATGGGTGATGAGCTGATCGACCGGGGTCGTACCGGTCACCCCGCCCCCAAGCGCCAGCCCGATCGAGACCGTCACCGCGATGCGTTGCCCGTCGCGAAGTTCCACCGGCGTTTCCTCCATGACCCGGCACAGCCGCTCGGCGGCGGCACGGGCCGCGTCCAGCGAGGTCTCGGGCATGGCGATGAGAAATTCCTCGCCGCCGATGCGGGCGACAAGGTCGATCTGGCGCAGGTTGAGGGTGAGCCGCCGGCCCACCTCGACCAGCACGGCATCGCCCGCGGCATGGCCATAGGTGTCGTTGACCGATTTGAACCGGTCGAGATCAAGAACCATCACCGCAAAGCTGCGCCCCGAAAGCCGCGAGCGTTCGGCGAGGCGGGCGACATGGGGCATGGCATAGCGGCGGTTGTAGAGCCCGGTCAGCGGATCGATCAGCGCCAGCCGCAATCCATCGGCCACCCGCTCGCGCAGATGGTCGTGGCGGCGTTTGCGGGCGATCTGCAACCGCAGCCGCAGCGCGCCTTCCTCGGCGGCGGCGGGCTCGGCAAGCTTGGCCGGCAAGATGTCGGAGGCGCCCAGATCGAGGGCAACGGCGGTGGTTTCCCGCGCTGCCTCGCGCGCGGCGATGCAGATGACGGCATAGCGCGACCCCGCCCGCGAGCGCAGTTCGGACATCAGCCGCAGCCCCTCGCCGGGGCGGGCCAGATCGGCGGCGATCACATAGGCATCGGGGCCATGCGGCTCGGCGGCGGCGGTCAGCGCCTCGTCGCGGTCGAGCACATAGAGCGTGTCATGCGGCATGAACCGGGCCATGGCGTTTTTCCAGCCGACGGCGTTTTCGCGGCTGTCGGCGACAAGGCAGACCCGCGCGGGGCTGCCCTCGACAAAAGCGGGCGGATCGGAAAAGCCGAGTTCCTGACAGGTGCTTTCGCGCTGGCTCAGTTCTTCGTCGGTTTCATGCGCCCGCATCAGCGCCCGCAGCCGCGCCAGCAGCACCAGCTCGTCAAAGGGTTTGACCATGAAGTCATCGGCCCCCGCGCGCAGCGCCGCAATCCGGGTTTGCGGATCGGGAAAGGCGGTAATCAGGATTACCGGCAGGCTGGCGGTGGCGGGGTCGGATTTCAGGCGCTGGCAAATCTCGATGCCGTTGAGATCGGGCAACTGGATATCGAGCAACAGAAGATCGGGGCTCTCTTGCGCGATCATGCGCAGAGCCTCTTGCCCGGTGCTTGCCTGAATCGTTTCGTAGCGTGCGCCCGACAGCTTGACCTTCAGAACGATACGATTCGTGGCAACATCGTCCACGATCAGGATTTTTCCTGCCATGAACCCTTGTGCTCCTTCCACCTGCCTCACCCTGAGCCTATCATGCTCTGTCAAAGGTTAACAAACCCTTTCAATTTGCGAGGCGGCGCGGAATGCAGCGGGATTTGGCTCAAATTTTGGCGATCCGGTCGCTGGGCTGGCTGGCGGGCGAGGAAGAGTTGTGGCTGGGCTTTCTGGGCCAGAGCGGGGCCGATGCCGCGCAGGTGCGGGCGGGGGCGGCGCGGCAGGACCGGGCCTTGCTGATGGCGGTGCTGGATTATCTGATGCTGAGCGATGCCTGGGTGATGGCCTGTGCCACGGCTCTGGCGGTGGCGCCGGCGGATTTTGACATGGCACGGGCGGTGCTAGGGGGCGGGGATCGCACCCATTGGACATGAGGGCGGGCAAGTGAACGATATTGCTGCGATTTTGTTCGACAAGGACGGAACGCTGTTTGATTTCGAGGCGACCTGGGGGGCCTGGGCGCGGGGGCTGGCGCTGGATCTGGCGCAGGGCGATGACGCAATTGCGCGGCGGCTGGCGGAGGCGATTGGCTATGACCTGGCGCAGGCCCGGTTTGCGCCGTATTCGACCGTCATCGCGGGCACGGTGGCCGAGGTGGCAGAGCTGTTGTTGCCGCATTTGCCGGGGCGGGATCTGGCCGGGCTGGTGGCAGAGCTGGACCATGCGGCGCAGCACGCCCCGCAGGTGGCAGCGGTCGATTTGCCGCAGTGTCTGGGCGGGCTGCGCGCGGCGGGGCTGCGCCTTGGCGTGGCGACGAATGATTCCGAGGCCTCGGCGCGGGTGCATCTGGCCAAGGCCGGGGTCGAAGGGATGTTCGATTTCATCGCGGGATATGACAGCGGTTTTGGCGCCAAGCCGGAGCCGGGGCCGTTGCTGGCCTTTGCGCGGGCGATGGGCGTGGCGCCCCGGCAGGTGGCGATGGTGGGCGACAGTCTGCATGACATGGCGGCGGCGCGGGCGGCGGGAATGCGCGCGGTGGCGGTGCTGACCGGGCCGGCACCGCTTGCGCTGCTGCAACCGGCATCGGACACGGTTCTGGAGAGTATCGACGGGCTGGCCGGCTGGTTGGCGGCGCAGGCGGCGACGCCGCTCTGACACGAGGCGGAGCGGGGGGCTGCGGCACGGTCCGGGGCGGTCGGGCCGGGCCTTCAGGTTGGGCGCGGTGATCGGGCGCTGGCAATTGCGCGGCGGCGCGGCTAGCCTGCGGGGGCGGTCTGTTGGTCTGGGGTCCGAAGTTCGGGGGTCCGAAGTTCGGGGGTCCGAGTTCGGGGGTTCGAGATTCGAGGTCCGAGCCGCCGCAGCCCGCGAGGCGGCAGGAACGCCGGGCGCGACGGGCTCGGGGCGGCAAGGGCTCTGCCGGGGGGACAGGAAACTCGCAATGCAGACCCCACCACGGAATGGGTGCTGGTCATAACGCATTGCCACATCAAGGCTTGCGATTGTGCGGCAGAGGAGGGCTTCAGAGCGATCCGTGAAGCAGTCCCGACAGGAATCCCCGCAAGGTGGATTCGGGGTACAGGCAGAAGGCGTACTCGCGCCATGCCAGAATCGTCTCGGCCTGGAGTCTTCGCGACGCCT
>CAZPWV010000026.1:4135-10703 GCA_964590825.1 uncultured Rhodobacter sp.
GCGATCTGGCCGAGGGCTGGCGCGAGGCGCGGCTGTTTTTTGTTGCGGTGGTGGCGGTGGCGAGTTTCGGCTTTGGCGCGCTGGCGATGCTGGGCGAATTGGGGCTGCGCCGTGCGCTGGGCTATGGCGGGGCGATTGCGCTGGGCGTGGCGGCGCTGGCGGCGCTGGAATCGCTGTCGTTTCGCAGCGCGGCGGACCTGTTCGGGCGCGGCCATGTGATGGTGGCGCTGGTGGTGGTGGCGCTCTTGCCGGTGCCTTTTGCCATTGCCTTTGGTCTGGGCGGCGGTGCCGGGTGGCGTGACTATCGGGTGTTGTTCATCGAGAGCTGGAACATCGTGGTGCGCTATGCGGCGGCATGGCTGTTTGTGGGGGTGGTGTTCGTGGTGTTGTGGCTTCTGGCAACGCTGCTGGGCATTGTCGGGGTTGGCGCGCTGAGCGATCTGCTGGAGTCGTCGCTGGCGGTCTGGCTGATTGCCGGGGGCACGCTGGGGCTGGGGCTGTCGGTGGTGACCGAGATGTCCGACATGGTTTCGCCCTATCTGCTGCTGCGGTTGCTGCGGTTGCTGTTGCCGCTGGTGCTGGTGGTCGAGGTGATCTTTGTCGCGGTTCTGCCGCTGCGCGGACTGACGCATCTTTTCGGTCATCTTTCGGCGGCATCGCTGCTGCTTTCGACGGCGCTGGCCTCGGTTGCGCTGATCTCGATCGCGGTGGATCAAGATGATGTGGAGGCGGCGCATGGGCCGGTGACGGTGTGGTCGGCGCGGGGGCTGGCGGTGCTGTTGCCGGTGCTGGCGGGGCTGGTGGGCTGGGCAGTTGTTGCAAGGGTGCAGCAATATGGCTGGACGCCGGACCGGGTGATGGCGGCGGCGGCGGCGGCGGTGGTTTGCGGCTATGCGGCGGGCTATGCGGCGGCGGTGCTGACGGGGCGGCACTGGATGGCCTGGCTGCGCCGCGCCAATGGGGTGATGGCGCTGGCGGTGATCGGGCTGGGGGGGCTGTGGCTGACGCCGCTGATCTCGCCCGAGGCGATTGCGGCGCGGTCGCAACTGGCGCGGTTCGACAGCGGAGCGCTGGCGCCGGAGCAATTGCCGCTGTGGGAAATGGCGCATGACTGGGGCCGCGCCGGCGAGCGGGCGGTGGCGGGGCTGCGCGAGCGGGCCGCGGCGCCGGGGAGCGAGGCGTTGGCGGCGCGGCTGGCGGCGCTGGATGCGGCCACGAGCCGTTGGGACATGATCGATCCGCGCCGCGACGGGCTGGCGGCGCGGCTGGCGGCCTTGCGCGCGGGGCTGGTGGTGCGCCCCGAGGGCAAGGTTGCGCCCGAGGCGCTGCTGGAGCGCATCAGCGAACAGATGAGCGAAGCGGCGCTGGCAAATTGTGCCCGGCCGACGGCGGCGGGAAACCCCGGTTGCGTGCTGGTTCTGGCGGATCTTCTGGCGACTTCGGCGGGGGACGAGGCGCTTTGGCTGCAAGCCGATGCCGGGGCGGAGCCGTTGACCGGCTATCTGGCGGGGGACGCGGGATGGCAGCAGGGCGCGGGGCTGGTGCTGGGAACGGGCTGGGGCCGCGATGGCGCGGCGCTGATCGATGCGCTGATGGCGGGCGCGGGGCAGACCGAGCCGGCGGCCGTGCAGGCGCTGCGGGCCGGGGCGTGGCAAATCATCGTCTTGCCGTAAAGAACCTGTCGTTTTCGACAGGTGAATTGGAAGTTTGTTAAGGCCGCTCGGTTAGCGTGCCCGGCATGGAGGTGTCATGCACGGGTTGATAAACAAGTCGGTTCAGGCTTTCCTGCGCGACCATTATGGCGAGGCGGTCTGGCGCGATGTGGCGGAAAGCATCGGCATCGGCCCCGAGGGGTTCGAGGCGATGCTGCGCTATGACGATACGGTGACCGAAGAATTGCTGAGCGCGGCACAGGCGGTGTTGCACGAGCCGCGGGCGGCGCTGCTGGAAGACATCGGCGCCTGGCTGGCGATGACCGAGCCGTTGCGGCGGCTGCTGCGCTTTGGCGGCTCGGATTATTGGGATTTCCTGTTTTCGCTGGATGACCTGCAGGGCCGGGGGCTGATGGCCCTGCCCGATATCGAACTGCCGGAACTGAGCCTGCAAAGCGAGGCGGGGGGGCGTTTTACCCTTCATGTCAGCGCGGCGATGCCGGGTTGGGGGGCGGTGATGGCGGGGCTGATGCGGGCGATGGCCGATGATTACGGCGCCTTGGCGCTGATCGAGCCGCTGGCCGGGCAGGGCGGGACAGAGCGGGTTCGGGTGCTGTTGCTGGAGGCCGCCTATGCCGAGGGGCGGCGGTTCGACCTGGCGCAGCCCACGCTGGGGGGCGCGGCATGAGCCAGATGAAACCGCTGCCGCTGCCGGGCGCCCTGATGGGGCTGACGCCGGAGATTCTGGGGCGGCTGATGCCGATGTTCCTGTGGCTCGACCGGCGCGGGCGGATCAAGGCGCTGGGCCCGACACTGGCAAAGATTCTGGGCCCGACCCAGGTGATCGGCTGTATTTTTGCACGGCATTTTACCCTTCGCCGGGCGCGGCAGGCGCATCAGAGCCCGGCCTTGCCGGGGCTGGAGGCGGGGCGGCGGTTGACCCTGTCGCTGGTGGCCTATCCCGAGTTCAGCCTGCGTGGCACGGCGGTGGATCTGGGTCCGGCGGGGGGGGCGGACATGCTGGTGAACCTGTCCTTTGGCATCCATCTGACCGATGCGGTGCGGGTTTTCGCGCTGACCGAGGCGGATTTTGCCGCCTCTGATCTGGCGATGGAATTGCTCTATCTGAACGAGGCGAAGGCTGCGGTGCTGGGAGAGTTGCGGGCGCTGACCGGGCGGCTTGACGTGGCGCATCGCTCGGCGGTGAGCCAGGCGCTGAGCGATCCGCTGACCGGGCTGGCCAATCGGCGCGCGTTCGATGCGGCGCTCGACCGGGCGCTGGAAATGCAGGGGCGCGGTGGGCGGCCCTTTGCGCTGGCCCATCTCGATCTTGATTTCTTCAAGGAAGTCAACGACTCGCTGGGTCATGCGGCCGGCGATATGGTGCTGTCGCACACGGCATTGGTGTTGCAGGAAGAAGTCCGGCGGGGTGATCTTGTGGCGCGGGTGGGGGGCGACGAGTTCATGGTGATGCTACGCGGGGTGACCGATCACGCCACGATCGAGGCGCTCGCGCTGCGGATCATCGCACGGCTGGAGGCGCCGCTCGAATTCGACGGCCGGATGTGCCGCGTGTCGGCCTCGATCGGGATCGCGCTGTCAAGCGATTACAGCCGCCCCGAGGCGGACCGGATGCTGGCCGATGCGGATGCGGCGCTCTATCATTCCAAGCGCACGGGCCGGGGGCGCTGGACCATGTACGCGGGCTGAGCGCGGCCCGTCCCCGGCGGCCCCACATCGCGGTGGCGCGGGCGGCGCCGATCGGCTAGGGCTGGGGCATGAAACAGGGCTTTCCCATAGCCACGCGGGGCCAGACAGTGGGTCTTTTGGGCGGGTCGTTCGACCCCGCCCACGCCGGGCATGTTCACATCACCCGCGAGGCGTTGCGCCGCTTCGGGCTGGACCGGATCTGGTGGCTGGTCAGCCCCGGCAACCCGCTCAAGGCGCAGGGTCCGGCGCCGATGGCCGAGCGGCTGGCCGAGGCGCGCCGGATCATGCCCGACGCGCGGGTGGAGATTTCCGGGATCGAGGCGGCGCTGGGCACGCGTTACACCGCGCAGACGCTGCGCCGGTTGCGGGGGCTTTACCCCGGCGTGCATTTTGTCTGGCTGATGGGGGCGGACAATCTGGTGCAGTTCGATCGGTGGAACGAATGGCGGGCGATCCTGTCGATGGTGCCGGTTGGGGTTTTGGCGCGGCCCGGCTATCGGATGGCGGCGCATCAGGCGCGGGCGGCGCGGATATTTGCCAAGGCGCGGCTGGATGCGGAACGGGCGCGGGGGCTGGCGCGCTCTGCGCCGCCGTGCTGGTGTTTCCTGCAGATGCCGATGTCGGACCTGTCGTCTTCGGCGATTCGGGCGCGTGGCGCGTGGCGGGCACGGTGACGGGGGCGGGCGGATGAGGATTTCGCGGCGGGCGGCATTGGCGGGGCTGATGGGCGCGGGGAGCCTTCTGGCGGCACCGCGGCTGGCTTGTGCCAAGGCCACCGGAATACGGATGCAAAGCGGGGCCGAACTGGTGGCGGCGGCGGGGCTGGGCGGCGAGGTGGGCTATGTGGTGGCCGATCTGCGCTCGGGGCTGGTGCTGGAAGAGCGCAACGGCCGCAAGGCGATGGCCCCGGCCTCGACCGCCAAGGTGATTACCTCGCTCTATGCGCTGGAAAGTCTGGGGGCGGGGCATCGCTTTGCCACGCGGGTGCTGGCGAGCGGGCCGGTTTCGGGCGGACGGGTGCAGGGCGATCTGATCCTGGCGGGCGGGGCGGACCCGACGCTCGACACCGACGGGCTGGCCGATCTGGCGGCGCGGCTGGCCAGGGCCGGGGTGAAGGGCGTGACGGGGCGGTTTTTCGTCTGGGGCGGCGCGCTGCCCTATGCGCCCGAGATTGCCGGCGACCAACCCGTGCATGTGGGCTACAATCCCGCGATTTCGGGGCTGATCCTGAACTACAACCGGGTGCATTTCGAGTGGAAGCGCGGCAAGGGCGGCTATACGCTGGGCATGGATGCGCGCTCGGAGCGGCTGGTGCCCAAGGTTTATACCGCCGATATGGCGCTGGCCCGCCGCAAAGCGCCGCTCTTTGGGTACCGCCAGGCCGGTGGCAAAGAGCACTGGACGGTGGCCGAAGAGGCGCTGGGCAAGGCGGGCAGCCGCTGGTTGCCGGTGCGCCTGCCCGAGATTTACGCCGGCGACGTGTTTCAGACGCTGGCCCGCGCGCAGGGGGTCAGCCTGCCGGCTCCCGAGGTGCTGGCGCGGCTTCCCGAGGGGGCGCAGATGCTGGCCGAGCGGCGATCGGATGCCTTGCCGACGATTCTGCGCGACATGATGCGCTATTCGACCAATATCACCGCCGAGGCGGTGGGGATGAGTGCTTCGGCGGCGCGGGGGGCGGCGGCGGCGCGGGGGCGCTCGGGCGCGGCGATGAGCGCCTGGCTCGAGGGCCGGCTGGGCGGCGGCGCGGCGCGGTTTGTGGATCACTCGGGGCTGGGGGCGGAAAACCGCATTGCGGCGCATGACATGGTGCGGGCGGTGGCGCTTTTGGGGCCGAAGGCGGGGCTGCGGGGGCTGATGAAACCCTTCGCGCTGCGCGACGAAAGCGGGGGCAAGGTGCCCGACGCGGGCTTTCGGGTGGATGCGAAAACCGGCACGCTGAACTTTGTCTCGACGCTGGCGGGCTACATGACCGCGCCCGACGGCACGGAACTGGTATTCACCATTTTCACCGGCGATCTGGCCCGGCGTGCGCGCAGCAAAAATTCGGAAAGCCCCGAGGGCTCAAGCGGCTGGGTGCGGCGCTCGAAGATCTTGCAAAGCCAGCTTCTGAGCCGCTGGGCGGCACTTTACGGGTAGGGCGGGGGAGGGGGCTGGTGGCCGCTTCCTTTCAGGACGTGCTCTCCGGCCTTTTCCGCCGTCAGGGCAATCAGCCTCGCCCCCCTCACACCGTCACATGCCGCACCTTGGCGCCCCATTCGATGGCGACGGCGTGCAGGCGGTCGATGTTGAGCTCAAGGCGGACCTCTTCGAGCATGCGCAGTTCGGGCTGGTGCAGCACGCCATCGGCGGCAGCGACATCGCAGGCGAGCGCATAGGCGGTCTCGAACAGCTTTTCGGGCAGCGCGGCGCGGACCAGGCCAAAGAGCGCCTCGATGCCCTCTTCCTCCTCGAAGAGCGCATAGACGGTTTGCGCCACCACGGCGATGCGGTCGATGTCATAGGTGGCGAAGACCGGCATGTGGTTCACCATCCGCTCGATGGCGACCAGTTCGGAGGTGCGGATGGCTTCGTCGGAGGCCGAAACCGCCACCATCACGGCGATGAGCGCGTCTTGCGGCGAGAGCGAGGGAAGGGTTTCGGTCATGGTCTATCCTTTCGGGCAATGAGCAAGGATTATTGACGATTGGCCGGGGGTTCAATAGGTCAGGCGCGAGGGCGCACGGGGCGCCTGAGATGAGGTAGACCATGACCGCTCTGCGCGACGCTGCGATGAACTCCAAAGCCTGGCCTTTCGAGGAAGCGCGTCGGGTGCTCAAACGCTACGAAAAGGCGCCGCCTGCAAAGGGGCATGTGCTTTTCGAGACCGGTTACGGGCCCTCGGGGCTGCCCCATATCGGCACCTTTGGCGAGGTGCAGCGCACGACGATGATCCGCCGGGCGTTCGAGATCATTTCTGAAATTCCCACCCGACTGTTGTGCTTTTCCGACGACATGGACGGCATGCGCAAGGTGCCCGAGAACGTGCCGCAGCAGGATTTGCTGAAGGCCAATATTCAGAAGCCGCTGACCTCGGTGCCCGACCCGTTCGGCGAGTTTGACAGTTTTGGCAACCATAACAACGCCATGCTGCGCCGGTTCCTCGACACCTTCGGGTTTGAGTATGAGTTCGCCTCGGCGACCGACTATTACAAGGCCGGCAAGTTTGA
>CAZPWV010000026.1:10713-11929 GCA_964590825.1 uncultured Rhodobacter sp.
GCCGAGCGCTATGACGCGATCATGGCGATCATGCTCAAGAGCCTGCGCGAGGAGCGCCAGCAGACCTATAGCTGTTTTCTGCCGATTCACCCCGAAACCGGGCGGGTGCTTTATGTGCCGATGAAGAACGTCGATGCGAAGAATGGCGAGATCACCTTTGACGACGAAGACGGCCGCGAGTGGACGCTGCCGGTGACGGGCGGGCATGTGAAGCTGCAATGGAAGCCGGATTTCGGGATGCGCTGGGCGGCGCTGGATGTCGATTTCGAGATGTATGGCAAGGATCACTCGACCAATACGCCGATTTATGACGGCATCTGCGAGGTGCTGGGCGGGCACAAGCCCGAGCATTTCACCTATGAGCTTTTCCTTGACGATCAGGGGCAGAAGATCTCGAAATCGAAGGGCAACGGGCTGACGATCGACGAGTGGCTGAGCTATGCGGCCACCGAGTCCCTGGGCTATTTCATGTATCAAAAGCCGAAAACGGCGAAGCGGCTGTGGTGGGATGTGATCCCGAAAGCGGTGGATGAATACCACCAGCAGCTGCGCGCCTTTGCCGATCAGCCGCTGGACAAGCAGATTGACAACCCGGTCTGGCATATCCATGGCGGCGAGCCGCCGGTGTCGAACCTTGTGGTGCCTTTCGCCATGCTGCTCAATCTGGCGAGCGTGGCGGGCGCCAGTGACAAGGCGGGGCTTTGGGGCTTCATCAAGCGCTATGCGCCCGAGGCCGCACCCGAGACCCACCCCGACCTGGATGCGGCGGCGGGGTTTGCGCTGCGCTATTTCCATGATTTCGTCGCGCCCACGCGCCGCTTCCGCCTGCCCGATGCGACGGAGCGCGCGGCGATGGAGGATCTGCTGGCGCGGCTCAAGGCGCTGCCGGCCACCGATTTGCACAGCCAGTTCGACGACCCCGGCGAGGGTTTGCAGACGGTGGTTTTCGCGGTGGGCACGGCGCATGGGTTCGAGCCGCTGCGCAACTGGTTCACCGCGCTTTACGAGGTGCTGCTGGGGCAAAGCCAGGGGCCGCGCTTTGGCGGGTTCATCGCGCTTTACGGGCTGGCGGAAACCATCGCGCTGATGGAACGCGCCTTGGCGGGTGATCTTGTAACCGCCTGACCGGCCAGCATTTTGCAAAACGGAACTGGCGCGTTGCCCCGCTCGGGGCAGCGCGCCTCCAGTGCCGCATAGAAGGCGGCGGAATGGCGCG
>CAZPWV010000026.1:11939-14258 GCA_964590825.1 uncultured Rhodobacter sp.
CGCGGTGGCATTAGCACTTCTTCAACTTTAGCGGCTAGTTCTGGCCAAGCCGGGGCGAAAAGGCCCGGTGCATTCCCGAGCTGAGCATGTGTCGCGGTGGCGGCCGCGTGGGCTTTGCCCGCGCCGGGCCCCTATGCGCCCAGGCCTGCCGGGCGGGCCGGAACAATGAGGATTGGCGGATGAACATAGCGATTACCGATGGGCTGGTGCTGACCCCGCCCGCATTCGAAGAGGGGCTTGACGTCTGGTCGAGCGAGGACGGCACGGCGGGTTCGGCGACCTATGACGGTGCGGCCAATGCGGCGCTGGTGGCGGCGGATGCCGATTTCGGCTCTTGCCTCGAGGTGACCAAGACCCAAAGCACACAAAAGCTGCGCTACATGGGGCAGACGCCGATCATCCCCGGCACCTATCTGCGCATCACCGCCAAGGTGAAGGCGGTCTCGGGTAACCTGCCCTCGGTGCGGATTGCGGGCTATGCGATGGACGCCGCCGATGCCCATGTGAGCGGGTTGACCGAATTGGGCGCGAGTGTCGCGCTGACCGAATACGGCACCGTGGTGACGGTTTCGGCCATCGTCGGCTCGGGCTCGCGCGGCGGGGTGGACATGGTCTGGGGCACCACGCCCAGCTATGGCCACTTCGGCATTGACCTGACCGGGCTGACCGGCGGGGTGGTGCGGATCGAGGACGTCGAGATCGAAGATGTCACCGCGGCCTTTTTGCGCAACATGTTCGACTGGGTCGATGTGCGCGACTATGGCGCGCTGGGCGACGGGGTCACCGATGACCGCGCGGCCTTTCTGGCGGCGGATGCGGCGGCGGATGGCCGCTCGATCCTGGTGCCCGAGGGCGAATATTTCATCGGGGCGTCGCTGTCGATCGATGCGCCGATCCGCTTTGTCGGGCGGATTGTCATGCCGGTGGCGGCGCGGCTGGCGCTGCAACAGAATTTCGATTTCACCACCTATGCCGATGCGTTCGGCAATGAGGAAGAGGCGCTGAAAAAGGGTATTCAGGCGCTGTTGGCCTATACCGATCACAACACCTTTGATCTGTGCGGGCGTCGCGTCGAGGTGACGGCGCCGATCGACGTGAAGGCCGCCGTGCCCGATGTTTCGACTTTTGCCAATCGCCGGGTGCTGAAGAACGGCCAGATCAACGTGATCGATGGCACCGCCTGGGCGGATACGGTGGTCACCTCGGTGGCGAGCTATGCGACATCGCAGCCGAACCTGCTGAGCGCGGTGGCGAATGTGGCCAATATTCCCAAGGGCGCAAGGGTGAGCGGCACCGGCGTGGGCCGCGAGGTCTATGTGACCTCGGTCAATATCGGTGCCGGCACGGTGGCGCTGTCGCAGCCGCTTTACGGCGGCGGCGGCACCCGCACCTTCACCTTTACCCGCAACAAATATGTGCTGGATTTTTCGGGGTTTGACGCGCTGTTCCGCTTTGTCATCGATGATGTCGAGTTTTTGTGCAACGGCGTGGCAAGCTGCATTCTGCTGCCGCCCTCGGGCGATACCTTTGCGATCCGCGATTGCTGGATCACCCGGCCCAAGGATCGCGCCATCACCTCGATCGGCACGGGGTGCCAGAACCTTTCGGTGGATCGGTGCCATTTCCTGTCCAACGAGCTGAGCACCCGCGCGCAAGACCGCACCTCGGTGGCGATCAACGTCAATGGCAACGATACCAAGATCCGCGATTCGCGTTTCGTGCGCTTTGGGCTGACCTTCATTCTTGACGGCTCGGGGCATCTGATCGTGGGCAACCACTGGTTCCAGGGCGATGGCGAGGAAAATGCCGTGCGCACGCCGGGCCTGGTGTTCACCCAGCCCAATATTCAATCGGCGGTGACGGGCAACTATATCGACGACTGCATCATCGAATGGACGAACGAGTATCAGCCAGACCCGAATTTCGGCGTTGGCTATTCCTTTGGCGGGCTGACGGTGACGGGCAACACCTTCATCACCATCGACTCGGCGCCCTGGGTGGTGTGGTTCTCGGTCAAGCCCTATGGCACCGGGCATTTCATTCAGGGTCTGACGGTGCAGGGCAATGTGTTCAAATCGCTCAATGCCACCATCGACCGGGTGGAAAAGGTCGATACCAGCTTTGCCGATCTGAACTATGCGCGGATGCGCAATGTCCTGTTCGAAGGCAACATGTTCAACGGCATCAGCCAGATGACGATGAACCCGGTCTATGTGACCGCCGCGCAGGCAACGGCGCAGACGGTCTGGACGGTCGATCCGGCGGCCTATCTGCCCTTTGGCGGCTGGGCGCGCAATGTGGAAAGCCTGGTGGCAGAGG
>CAZPWV010000027.1:0-6794 GCA_964590825.1 uncultured Rhodobacter sp.
GCCCGAAATACCTCGGGGGAATTGGCCGTCAGGCCAAGGGGGCGGCGCCCCCGCTTTTCCGCCGGCAGCCCGGCCCTGACATGATCTTGTTTTGACCCGCCTGCCCACCCGCGCTATAGGGCAGCCAAGGGGGCAACCTGCCCCACGGGGGTGGCTCTTGATCCGTTTTCTGCTGTCGTCGCTTGGGGGGGTGTTCTCCTGGATCGTCACCGCGCTGTTCTTTGCCGCGCTGACGCTGGGGGCGGTGTTCTGGATGTATGGGCGCAACCTGCCCAGCCACGAGCAATTGGCCCAATACACCCCGAAGACGATCAGCCGGATCTACTCGGGCGAGGGGCGCCTGATCGACGAATTCGCCGAGGAGCGGCGTATCTTCGTGCCGATCGGCGAAATTCCCGATGTGGTCAAACAGGCTTTCGTCTCGGCCGAAGACCAGAATTTCTGGATTCACAAGGGCTATGATGCGCGCGGCATGGCGGCGGCGGCGCTCGCTGCGCTGAAATCGGGCGGGCGTGATCTGCGCGGCGCCTCGACGATCACCCAGCAGGTGATGAAGAACTTCCTGCTTGATGGCTCGCGCTCGGCCGAGCGCAAGATCAAGGAACTGATCCTGGCGGCGCGGGTCGAGGAGGCGCTCTCGAAAGACCGCATTCTCGAACTTTACCTCAACGAGATCTATCTGGGGCAGAATTCCTACGGGGTGGCCGCCGCCGCGCAGACCTATTTCAACAAGACGCTGGTCGATCTGAGCGTTGACGAGGCGGCCTATCTGGCGGCGCTGCCGAAAAAGCCGGCCGAACTGCACCCGGTGCGCAACTACGACGACGCCCGGCTGCGGCGCAACTATGTGCTGCGGCGGCTTTTTGAGGATGGCCATATCGACCAGGCCACGCTGGAGGCCGCGCAGGCGACCGAGCTGAAATCGGTGCAGCGCGGCGATTACCCCACCTTCCGCGAGGCGTTGCCGCCGCGCGACTATTTCACCGATGAAATCCGCCGCCAGCTTTCCAAAAGCTTCGGGCAGGAGGAATTTTTTGGCGGTGGCCTGACCATTCGCGCCACCGTCGATCCGAAGTTGCAAGATCAGGCCGCCAAGGCGCTGCAGGACGCGCTGGAGAAATATGACCGCGGGCAGGGCGTCTGGCGCGGCACCGGGGTCAGCCTGCCGGCGGAGGTGCTGGGCGAGGAACGCAGCTGGCGCGAGGCGCTGGCCGCGCTGCCCACCGACAAGGCCCCGCGCGACATTGCCGGCTGGCACCCGGCGGTGGTGCTGAGCCTGGGCGAGAGCGGGGCCCGGATCGGCATCGAGGGGATCGAGGAAGACGCCGACGGCCATGTCATCCCCGCCGAAGATGTCACCTGGGCCCGCAAGCTGCTGGAGGGGGGCAAGCTGGCCGCCCGCGCCAAACGCGCCTCGGACTTGCTGGCGGTGGGTGATGTGGTTCTGGTGCGGGCAATGACCAAGGACGCCGATGGCAGCTTCCTCCGCTGGAGCCTGCGCCAGGTGCCGCAGGTCGAGGGCGCCTTCATGGCGATGGATGTCAACACCGGCCGGGTGCTGGCCATGCAGGGCGGTTTTTCCTACCAGTCCTCGGTGTTCAACCGCGCCACCCAGGCGATGCGCCAGCCCGGCTCGAACTTCAAGCCGCTGGTTTATGCGGCGGCGCTCGACAGTGGCTTTTCGCCCGAAACCGTGGTGGTCGATGCGCCGATCGAGGTGAACACCCCGCAGGGCCTGTGGCGGCCCAAGAACGCCTCGAACAAATTCTATGGCCCGACGCCGCTGCGCACCGGGCTGGAGCAGAGCCGCAACCTGATGACGGTGCGGATCGCGCAGGAAATCGGCATGGATGTGGTGGCACAATATGCCGAAAAATTCGGGGTTTACAGCCCGATGAAACTCTTTCTGGCAAATGCGCTCGGCTCGCAGGAAACCACCATGTATCAGTTGATTTCGGCCTATGCGATGTTCGCCAATGGCGGCGAGCGGGTCGAGCCGACACTGGTGGACCGGGTGCAGGACCGTTGGGGCCGCACCATCTATCGCCACGATCAGCGCCAATGCACCGATTGCGCCACCGCCGCTTTGCCCGAGGGGCAGGGCCCGCGCATCCGTTCCGAGCGCGAGCGGGTGATCGACCCGATCACCGCCTATCAGATGATCTCGCTGATGGAGGGCGCGGTGGCCCGCGGCTCGGGCTCGGGGGTCAATCTGCCGGTGCCGGTGGCGGGCAAGACCGGCACCACCAACGAGGCCAAGGATGTCTGGTTCACCGGCTTCACCTCGAATATCGTGGCCTCGTGCTACATGGGCTATGACCAGCCGCGCAGCCTTGGCGCGGGGGCCTATGGCGGCACGCTCTGTGTGCCGGTGTTCAACGCCTTCATGAAAGAGGCGGTAAAGGACTACGGCGGCACCCGGTTCAAGGTGCCACCGGGGGGCTATTGGCAGAAATTCAACCGGTTCACCGGCGAGAAACTGCCCGACAATGCCAGCGGCGATTTTGTTCAGGCCGAATATCTGCGCGAGGGCCAGGAACTGCGCGGTCTCGGGCTGATCGTCGATGGCGGCTTTGGCATGGGGCAGAACCTGCCGCTTTTTGCCCAGGGCGAGACCGATGCCGGCAGCACGGCGGTGACCACCTCGACCGGGGCACAGAAGGTGATCCCGAAAAAGGCCGATTTCGGCACGCTCAGCGCGGGCGGGCTTTACTGAGGGGCGCGCCTCCCTCTTGCCCGGCGCGGCGCCAGATTGTATGACGCCCCCCTGAGCCGACAGGAAGGATGCCGCCATGCGCGCCGAGATGAGCAATATTGTCGACGCGGTCCGCAAGACGCTGAAGCTTCTGGGCCAGCGGATGGATGTTGAAACCGCGCCGCACCGGCTGGAAGAATTCAACGCGCTGATCGAAGATGGCGATCTGTGGTCAGATCCGGCGCGGGCGCAAAAGCTGATGCGTGAGCGGCAGATGCTGATGGACAAGCTGGAAATCTACCGCAAGATCGCGCGCGAGCTGACCGACAATGTCGAGCTGATCGAACTGGGCGAGAGCGAGGACGACCCCGAGATTGTCACCGAGGCGGAAAATTCGCTGCGCGCCCTCAAGACCCTCGCCGACGAAAAAGAGCTTGAGGCGCTCTTGGACGGCGAGGCCGATGGCAACGACACCTTCCTGGAAATCAACGCCGGTGCCGGTGGCACGGAAAGCTGCGACTGGGCCTCGATGCTGGCGCGCATGTATGTGCGCTGGGCCGAGAAAAAGGGCTACAAGGTTGAAATGCAATCGGAAACGGCGGGCGACGAGGCGGGCATCCGCTCGGTTGCCTACAAGATCACCGGGCCGAATGCCTATGGTTGGCTGAAATCGGAAAGCGGCGTGCACCGGCTTGTGCGCATTTCGCCCTATGATTCTGCCGCGCGGCGGCACACCTCGTTTTCCTCGGTCTGGGTCTATCCGGTGGTCGATGACAATATTGAAATTGTCATCCCCGACAGCGAGATTCGTATCGACACCTACCGCTCCTCGGGCGCCGGCGGCCAGCACGTCAACACCACCGACTCGGCGGTGCGGATCACCCACTTGCCGACCAATATCGTGGTCACCAGCTCGATGAAATCGCAGCACCAGAACCGCGAGATTGCGATGAACGCGCTGCGCTCGCGGCTTTATCAACTGGAGCTGGACAAGCGCAACGCCGCGATCAACGCCGCGCATGAAAGCAAGGGCGATGCCGGCTGGGGCAACCAGATCCGCTCTTATGTGCTGCAGCCCTACCAGATGGTGAAAGACCTGCGCACCGGGTTTGAAACCTCCGATACGCAGGGCGTGCTCGATGGCGATCTGGATGGGTTCATGGCAGCGACGCTCGCCATGGATGTGGCGGGCAAGAGCCGCGCCGATGCGCAGGCGGATGATTGAGCCATGGCGGCGCGGGTTTACATCACCGGCGCCGCAGGATCGGGAACCTCCACGCTGGGGGCGGCAGTGGCGGCGCGGCTGGGCGTGGTGCATCTGGATATTGACGACTATTTCTGGGCCGCAACCGAGCCGCCCTATACGCAAAAGCGCCCGGTGGCGGAACGCCTTGCGTTGATTGCGGCGGCGCAACTGGGGCAAGGCGCGGCGGGCGGCTGGGTGCTGTCGGGTGCGCTGGATGGCTGGGGCGATCTGGCGATTGCCGGCGCCGATCTGATCGTGTTCCTGCTGACCCCCACGCCCTTGCGGCTGGCCCGCATCCGCCGCCGTGAGGCCGAGAAGTTCGGCCCCCGGATCAAACCCGGCGGCGATATGGCGCCCTCCCATGCGCAATTCCTGAAATGGGCGGCGAGCTACGACGAGCCCTATTTTTCCGGCCGCTCGCTGACGCGGCACCGCAATTGGCTGGCCACCCGCCCCGAGCCGGTGCTGGAGCTTTCGGGCACCACGGCGCTGGAGGAGATGCTGGCGCAGGTTCTGGCGCGGCTCTGAGCCCGGCACCACCCCGGCTGCGGCATCCTGCCGCACTGCGGCGGGGAATTTTCTCGACACAAAGGCGCATCTGACGCAGGCTTTTGCCATTCGGCCTTGGGAGGGGCCGGGCTTCGTGCTTTCAGGGAGGAACGCATGGTGGACGCAATGACAGGGCCATCCGAATTGCCGGTGGTTCGGGATATGCCGGTGGCGATGATCGGCCCGGCGCTGCGGGCGGGTTGGCAGGATTTTCGCCGCGCCCCGGCCTTTGGCCTTTTCTTTTCAGCGGTTTATGTGGCGGGGGGAATGGTGCTTTGGGCGGTTTTTGCTGCCAATGGCAAGGAATGGTGGCTCATTCCCTTCATCCTTGGCTTTCCGCTGATCGCCCCCTTTGCCGCGATCGGGCTTTATGAGGTCAGCCGGCGGCTCGAGGCGGGTGCGGTGCTGGATTGGCCCTCGGTGCTGGGGGTGGTCTTTGCGCAAAAGGACCGGCAATTGCCCTCGATGGCGATGGTGATCTTGCTGATGTTCATGTTCTGGGTGTTCGTGGCGCATACGACATTTGCGATGTTCATGGGGCTTTCGGCGCTGACCAATGTCACCTCCGACCCGATTGGGGTGGTGCTGTCGGGCAATGGCCCGGTGATGCTGCTGTTCGGCTCGGCGATTGGCGCGGTGTTTGCCGTGGTGCTTTTCAGCTTCACCGTGGTGGGGCTGCCGCTGCTGCTGGAGCGCGAGGTGGATTTTGTCACCGCCATCATCACCTCGGTGCAGGCGGTGGCGGCCAACCCGGTCAGCATGACGCTATGGGGCGGGGCCATTGCGCTTGGCCTGTTTGCGGGCATGGTGCCGCTGTTTCTGGGGCTGTTCGTGGTGCTGCCGGTGCTGGGCCATGCCAGTTGGCACATCTACCGCGCGTTGACGGCCTGAGACCGATGCAAAAGGACAAGGCGGCCCCTCTCCGGGCCGCCTCTGGCCAAGGACATGCTCCATTCACAAAAAGGGCCGCCGGTGGCGGGCGGCGTGCCCTGCCGCAGCGCCCCAAGGAGGCTGGCGGCCTGCGCATCAAAGGTGGCCGGAATAGATCAACCCAAGCGCTGCGACCAGTGCCACCTGTCCGGCGTAGAACAGAAGGAAACCGCCGATCCGGTAGCGCCGCCGCAACCCCCAGATCAGGGCCGAGGCGATGGCATAGGACAAGGCAGAGGCGCCAAACCCGATACCAAGGGTTCCAAGCAGCATCGCGACATCGGCCCGCGCGATTCCCGCACCAACATAAAAGAACAGCCAGAAGCCGAGGGCAGAGGGGAGCTGTCCCCAGATTGCCACCGGAAAGAACACGGCCAGCACGACCGAAGCTATCGCCTTGGCCCAGCGAAACCGCAGCAGCGCCCGCGCGTGCCTGCGCCCCACCCAGCCCACCACCAAGGGCAGGCTCAGCCCATAGCCTGCCAGCAGCGACAGGGCGGGAAGCCCCACAAAAGGCGGCCTCTGGAGGCTGGGCGCAATCTCTGGCAGCCCCAGCGCCAAGGCAAGGACAAGCGCGGCGGCCATCCCGCCCACCGCCAGCCAAAGCCGCAAAACGGGTTGACGGGGGTGCGGGGAAGCGGGCAGGGCGGTCGGATCGGTCATCGGAAAATCCTCTGGCGGAAATTGCCCCAACTCTGCCAAGGCTTCACCGGCTGGTCATTCCTGAAAGGTCCGGCTTCCTCAGCCCAGACGATTTCTTGCAGGGCCCGGCATGGCCACGCTTCCCCCTTGCCGGGGGAGGGGCGGAATGCGAAAGGGCGGCACCGGGCCGCCCTTTGTCTGATCTGGCCGGTGCGGGGTTACTTGCCGCCCAGCGGGGCCTCGGGGGGCATCAGCTTGGCCGCGCCGGCACCCGTCAGCGGGTCTTCCTGGCGCTGCACCGAGCCTTCGAAATGGGCCCCCGATTCAATGGCGATGGTCTTGTGGATGATGTCGCCTTCGACCTTGGCGGTCGAGGTCAGGCGCACCTTGAGGCCGCGCACACGGCCCACCACGCGGCCATTGACCACCACGTCATCGGCGACGATCTCGCCCTTGATCGTGGCGGTTTCGCCCACCGTCAGCAGATGGGCGCGGATATCACCCTCGACCGTGCCCTCGACCTGGATGTCACCGGTGGTCTTGATATTGCCGGTGATCGTCAGGTCCGAGGACAGCACCGAAGCCGCAGGCTTGGCGCGGGGCGCGGAGGGCACGAAATCTCCCAGCGCACGCGACGGCATTGCGGGTGCCTCGGGCTTCTTTTCGGGTTCGGCTGCGGCCTTCGGGCCGGGTTCGTGGATCTTGCTTTTAGAAAACATCTTGAGCCGCCTT
>CAZPWV010000027.1:6804-10110 GCA_964590825.1 uncultured Rhodobacter sp.
CGCGCGATACCTTTTGCCCCACGCTCACGCGGATTTTGGACAGATGCCCATAGACGGTGGACACCCCGAAATCATGGCGCAGCTTGATGACCTGCCCGTAACCGTTTTCCCAGCCCGCATCGGTCACCACCCCGTCGGCGGGGGCGTGAATGTCCAGCCCGACCGGCCCGGCCAGATCGATGCCGGCATGTAGCCGCCCCCAGCGGTAGCCAAAGGGCGAGGTGAACCGATACCCCCCGCGCAGCGGCACATCGAAGGGCAGCTTGTCCACCGCGATGCGATACATGTTCAATTCGTCGAGCCGGTTCAGGATGCCCATGGCACGGGCGCCGTCGCCGGCCAGCGCCTCGCTGCCCTTGGACGAAAGCGCCACCGGCAAAAGCGGCCCGCCGGTGCCCGAATAGCCCTTGCGGATCTGTGCCAGAATGTCGTCGGGGTTCATCCCCGCCTTTTTGAACATCCGGTCGAGCGGCTCCATCGAGATCGTCACCGCGCCTTCGAGCGTGTCGAAAATCTCGTCGTTGCGTTCTTCGATCAGCCGGCGTTCCAGATCGGCGGCTTCGGCCTGCTGGCGGGCGTCGCTGGCGGCCAGCGTGGCGCGGTCGCGTTCCTTGGCGGCCCGGTCCAGCGCCGAGGCCAGCAGATCGACGGTGCCATCCATGTCTTCGGCGCGCTGCGCCAGGGCGGCATTGCCCTCGGTGCCGGTGCCGCTGGCCTGGGCCAGCGCGTTGCGGGCGGTATCGCGCTCGGTCATTGCGCGGCGCAGCGTGGCCTGGATCACGTTGATGCCGGTTTCCAGTTCGCGGCGGCGCTCTTCGGAGGCCAGAAGCTGCGATTGCATCCGCGAGACCTGATCGAGCGCCAGTTGAAAGCGGTTCTGTGCGGCCAGCGCCTCGGCGGCGCGGCGGTCGCGTTCGCGCGCAAGGCTGTCGAGCCGGTTTTCGAATTGCGTCTTGGAGATGGCCGCCTGTTCGCGTGCCCCGCCCGAGGAAATCCCGTCGATGAACAGCAGCGAGGTGGCGATGACCGACCACAAGAACAGCACCATCCCCGCGCTCAGCGCCAGCGCCTGGGTCAGCGGGCGCATCCGCACGAAGCGGGTGGCGGATTCGGATTTGAGAAACAAGCGCTGCTCGGGCAGCCAGCCTTCGAGCCCGGCGTTCACACGGTCGAGGATCCGTCTTGGCAAACCGTTTTTCCTGTTGTTTTGGGGGCGGGCCCCGGTCATTCGGCCCGGCGCGGCGGCCGCGCGGGTTCAGACTGGCTTAGCAAGCGCCAAGCCCGCCGCGCAACCCGTTTTGGCCGTGCCCTGGCTTGCGGCCTTGCCCCCGCGGGCCGATGGGCAAGAACCCGCCGATGCGCCCCCGCCGATGCGCCCCCGCCGATGCCCCCGCCCGGTGCCCCTCTGCTGGCCTAAGCCAGCGCCAGCACCGCGCCCAGCACCTCCTCGGCATGGCCCTTGACCGACACCTTCGGCCAGACCCGCGCCACGAGGCCATGGGCGTCAATCAGGAAAGTGGCGCGCTGGATGCCCATCGAGGTCTTGCCGTAAAGGGTTTTCTCGACCCAGGTTCCGTAGCGCTCGCAGGTGTCGGCGCCGGCATCCGAGGCCAGTATCACCCCCAGCCCGTGGCGCGAACAGAACCGTTCGTGCCGGGCCAGACTGTCTTTCGAGATCCCCACCACCACCGCGCCCGCCGCCGCGAAACCATCGCCAAGGCGGGTGAAATCAAGCGCCTCGGTGGTGCAGCCGGGGGTGTCGTCCTTCGGGTAGAAATAGAGCACCACCCGCGCCGGGGCGAGCGCCGAGAGCTGCACCAGGGGGTTGGGGCCGCTGCCGGGCAGGATGAAATCTGGCGCCTTCTCGCCGATGGCGATCATTTGTCTCTCCTTTGCGGGTGTGAGAATGGTAAGACTGTGAAAAGGCCAAGACTAGGGCGAAGATACGGCGCGTAAAGCGTCTTTGATGGCGGGACCGGGCGGCGGCATGACGGATCTGGGCGAGGGGGCAAAGCCTTTGACGGGGGACGCGCAGGCGACCGCCCCGCAAAGTCGCGGCCCGGTCACGCCCGGCCCGGCATCGGGCCAGATCATACCCGGCCCGGACGCGGGCCAGATCATACCCGCCACCCCCCGGCCACGGCTGGGGATCTGGCTGATCCTGTCGCTGCCGCTGCTCGCGCTGGCGCTGGTCTTTGCCTTCCTGCTGCTGAGCCATCAGCCGCTGGCGGCGCCGGGCTGGCTGGTGGCACGGATCGAGGCGCGGGCCAATGCGGCGCTGGCGGGGCGGGCGACGCTGCGGCTGGGCGGCGCCGAGGTGATCGTCGATGAGGGGTTTGCGCCGCAGATCCGGCTGCGTCAGGTGCAGCTTGCGCAGGGCAGCGGACAGGCGCTGGCGGTGTTTCCCGAATTGCGTGGCACGCTGCATGGCCAGTCGCTGCTGCGCGGGCGGATCGAGCCGAAAAGCCTGCGCATCGGCGGTGCGACGGTATCGCTGCGCCGCTCGGCCGAGGGGCGGCTGGAGATCGGCCTGGGGCCGGGGGGGCTTGGGCTGACGGCCGCGGGGGCCAGCGGGTCCGGCGCTTCGGGGGTGCTGAGCGCGGCCTCGCTGGCCGATCTGAGCCGGGCGGTGGAGGCGCTTTTCGCCACGCCGATCCTGGCGCGGGTCGCCGACATCAGCGCCGAAGACCTGCGGATCCGGCTTGATGATGCCCGTCTGGGCCGGGTCTGGGAGGTGTCGCAGGGCCGGTTCCGGCTGACCCAGGACGCGGCACGCATCGCGCTGACGCTGGCCTTTGATGTGGGCGAGCGCGACCGGCTGCCGGCGCAGGTGGCGCTGAGCGCCTCGACCGAAAAGGACGGGCCGGGGGCCGAGTTCGGCGCCGCGGTGACCGATGTGCCGGCGGCCGATCTGGCGGTGCAGTCGCCGGCGCTGGCGATGCTGGGCCTGTTCGATGCGCCGATCTCGGGCACGTTGCGCTCGGGGCTGGATGACAGCGGCGCGCTGCGGCGGCTGGATGGCACGCTGCATCTGGGCGCGGGGGCGCTGCGCCCGGCCGAAGGGGCGCGTCCGGTGCCCTTTGACAGCGCCGATCTGCGCCTGGCCTATGATCCGGCGCGGCAGGCGGTGACAATCTCCAGCCTTGCGGTGCAAAGCCGTGCGCTGCGCTTTGGCGCCTCGGGGCAGGTGCTTTTGCGCGATGTCGTGCGTGGCGTGCCCGGTTCGGCGCTGGTGCAGATGGCGCTGCGTGACATTCAGGCCGACCCGGAGGGGCTGTTCGTGCGCCCCGCCCGGATCGCCGAAGG
>CAZPWV010000027.1:10154-13814 GCA_964590825.1 uncultured Rhodobacter sp.
TCGGGATCGAACTGGGGCAGTTGCAACTGCTCGAGGGGGCGCGGCGGATCACCGGGCGCGGCGCGATTTCGGCCGGGCCCGAGGGCTGGCGGGTGGCCTTTGACGCCGGGGTGAATGCGATTGCCAGCGACGATCTGCTGGCGCTCTGGCCGCCGGCGCTGGTGCCGCCAACGCGCCGCTGGCTGGCGGAAAACGTCGCCACCGGGCAGTTGCGCAACCTGCGCGCGGCGCTGCGCCTGGCGCCGGGGGCCGAGCCGCGGATGGAGCTGGGCAATGAGTTTCGCGGCGCCGAGGTGACGATTCTGCGCACTCTGCCGCCGGTGCGCGAGGGGCGCGGTTTTGCCGGGATCACCGGGCAGAGCCATCGGCTGATGGTCGAGGAGGGCACGATCGAGGCGCCCTCGGGCGGGGCGATCGAGGTGGCCGATTCGGTGATGATCGTGCCCGATATCCGCGAAAAACCCGCCCGCGCCGAGGTCCGTCTGGTGACCCGTGCGCCGATTCCCGCGGCGCTCTCGCTGCTTGACCAGAAGCCCTTCGAGTTCTTGCGCAAGGCCGGGCGCGGCACCGATATTGCCGAGGGCTGGGCCGAGGCGCGCACCCGGCTGCGCTTTGTGATGAAGAAAAAGATCACCCCCGAGGATGTCGATTTCGACGTGGTGGCGCGGCTGAGCGACCTGCGCTCGGAGCGGGCGGTGCCGGGCCATGTGTTGAGCGCGCGGCGGCTGACCCTGCGCGCCGACCGCGCCGGAATGACGATCTCGGGCGGCGGGGAGTTTGACGCGATCCCCTTTGACGGGCGCTGGAGTCAGGCCTTTGGCCCGCAGCACCGGGGCCGCTCCAGCGTGGAGGGGTTCGTCGAGATCACCCCCGAGGGGATGGCGCGGCTGAAGATCGCCCTGCCCAAAGGGGCGGTGAAAGGCGAGGGCTGGGGGCATCTGAGCCTCGATCTGGTCAAGGATCAGCCCCCCGCCTATGCCTTTGAAACCGACCTGAAGGGGCTGGCGCTGACGATCCCCGAAATCGGCTGGTCCAAGGCCGGCCCGGCCCAGGGGCATCTGCGCCTGGCGGGGCGGCTGGGCAAGCTGCCCACGGTCGAGCGGCTGGCGGGCACGGCACCGGGGCTGAGCGCCGAGGGGCGGCTGACGCTGTCGGCGCAGGGGTTCGAGGCGGCCGAATTCGACAAGCTTTCGGTGGGCAAATGGTTCGAGGGCGCGGTAACGCTGCGCGGGCGCGGCGCGGGCCGTGCCCCCGATGTGGAGCTGCGCGGCGGGCGGCTTGATCTGCGCCAGGCGCGGTTTGGCAAGACGGCGCAGGGCGGCAGCGGCGGCGGGCGGATTGCGGCGCGGCTGGACCGGCTGGTGCTGGCCGAGGGGCTGGCGCTGGCGCCGCTGACCGGCAATTTTACCACCCGCGGCGGGCTGGCGGGCAGTTTCAGCGCGCGGGTGAACGGCAAGGCCGCGGTCGAGGGTGCGGTGGGCCCGGCCGAAAACGGCCGCACGGCGGTGCGGCTGAGCGGCGCCGATGCGGGGGCGGTGCTGGCATCGGCGGGGATATTTTCCAAGGCGCGTGGCGGGACGCTTGATCTGACGCTCTCGCCGGTGGCGGAAAAAAGCTATGAGGGGCGGGTGACGATCGCCGATCTGCGGGTGCGCGACGCCCCGGTGCTGGCCTCGATGCTGTCGGCGGCCTCGATCATCGGGCTCTTGGAACAGCTCAACGGCGAGGGGCTGCTGTTTTCCGAGGTGACGGGGGGCTTTCGCTTGACGCCCCAGGGGGTGAGCGTCACAAGCGGCGAGGCAATCGGGGCTTCGATGGGGGTGACGATGACGGGCAACTATTACCCCGACACCAAGGTGATGGACATGCAGGGCGTGGTGACGCCGTTCTATCTGGTCAATGCGATCGGGCAGATATTTTCCCGCCCCGGCGAGGGGCTGTTCGGCTTTACCTACACCCTGGACGGCACTTCGGCTGCGCCGAAAATTTCCATCAACCCGCTGTCGATCTTCACGCCGGGAATGTTCCGCGAGATTTTCCGCCGCGCGCCGCCCAAGGTGGTGACCGAATGAGGCTGGAGGATTTCGATTTCACCCTGCCGGAGCGGCTGATTGCGACCCGCCCGGCAAGGCCGCGCACGGCGGCACGGCTGCTGTTGGCCGAGGGCGACGGGCGAGAGGATCTGCGCCTCACCGATCGGCATGTGGCCGATCTGCCCGACCTGCTGGGGCCGGGAGATCGTTTGGTATTGAACAATACCAAGGTGATCCCGGCGCGGCTTGCGGGCACAAGGGCGCGGACCACCGGGCAGGGGGTGGTGCAGGCCGCCATCGAGGTGACTTTGCTCGAGCCGGGCGCCGATGGCACCTGGGCGGCGCTGGCCAAGCCGCTGCGCAAGCTGCGACCGGGCGAGGAATTGCGGTTTTCCAACGCCCTTTCGGCCCGTGTCACAGAGATTGCGGCGGGGCAGTTGCGCCTGGCGTTCAACCTGACGGGGGCGGATTTCGATGCTGCGCTGGCGGCGGCGGGGGCGATGCCGCTGCCGCCCTATATTGCCGCGCTGCGCCCCCCGGACGAGGCCGACAAGGCCGATTACCAGACCGTCTTTGCCCGCCATTCGGGCGCGGTGGCGGCGCCCACGGCGAGCCTGCATTTTACCCCGGAACTGCTGCAAGCCCTTGTCCGAAAAGGCGTTTCCTTCACCGAGGTGACGCTGCATGTGGGGGCGGGCACGTTCTTGCCGGTGAAGGTGGACGATGTCACCACCCACAAGATGCATGCCGAATGGGGCGAGGTGAGCGCGCAGGCGGCGGCCGAGATCAACGCCACCAAGGCGGCGGGGGGGCGGGTGATTCCGGTCGGCACCACGGCGCTGCGGCTGATCGAAAGCGCGGCCACCGCACCGGGGAAGATTGCGCCTTTCGCGGGCAGCACCGATATTTTCATCTACCCCGGCCATGTGTTCAAACTGGCCGATGCGCTGATGACGAATTTCCACTTGCCCCGATCCACGCTCCTCATGCTGGTCTCGGCGTTGATGGGGCAAGACCGCATCCGGCGCATCTATGCCCATGCGATTGAACAGAATTATCGGTTTTTCTCTTATGGCGATGCGTCGCTTCTGATCCCTGGGCGTCGCAAAGAAGCCTGACCGGGGCGGCTTTTGGCCCTACCCTGAACCCTTTCCCAACCGGAGCCCCCGATGCTGACCGTTCTGCGCACCACCTGGCCGTTGCTGCTTGGCGTCATGCTCCTGATGGTGGGCAACGGGATGCAGGGCACGCTTTTGGGCATTCGCGGCGGTATCGAGGGGATCGGCACCTATCAGATGTCGGTGGTAATGTCGTCCTATTTCGGGGGGTTCCTGATCGGCTCGCAACTGACCCCGGTGATGATCGCGCGGGTGGGGCATGTGCGGGTCTTTGCGGCGCTGGGCAGCCTGATTTCGGCGGTGCTGATCCTTTATGCGGCGCTGCCCAACTGGGTGGCCTGGTCGGTGATGCGGGTGGTGATCGGGTTTTCCTTTTCCGGCGTCTATATCACCGCCGAAAGCTGGCTGAACGCCTCGACCACCAACAGCAGCCGCGGGCAGGCGCTGTCGGCCTATATGATCGTGCAGATGATCGGCATCATCGCGGGGCAGGGGCTTATGACGCTGGG
>CAZPWV010000028.1:0-13479 GCA_964590825.1 uncultured Rhodobacter sp.
GCAGGCCAAAGCCTTCCGAAGCGTCGTAGCTGGCGGTTTTTACCCGGCCATCGTCGAACACCAGCGCTTCGGAGCGCCGCCGCTCCAGAAACAGCTCGCCATCGTCCGCGCCCGCGGTGGCGGCCCGCAAAATCGCCAGCGCGGCGGCTTCGTCGAGTTGCGTCTCGAAGGGGGCGAAACGGTCCTGGTGCATCGGGCTCTCCTGCGGCGGTCCGAAAAAGCGACATAATGCCGCAGCTTTTGCTTGTCGGAGCGAAAGGGTTGTGTTTGCATAGCTGTATCGGCGGGGCTTGGCGAAGGGAAGCGCCAGGTTGCGCCGGGCGGCAGGGAGAGCCGCCTATGGGAGAGGGACGATATGCGCTTTGCACTGTTGCGCCGCGGTTTCGCGGCCGTCTTTGGCTATGTCTGTTTCACCGTGCCGGTTCTGGCGCAGGACATGATAAAGGGCTTGCCCGCCGTGGGGGTGCCGCATGGCCAGGGGCTTTCGTTCCAGCCTGCGGGTTCGGAACTGGCCCGCGACCAGCAATGGCTTGACGCCCTGTTGCTGAACATCATCGCCGCGATCTGCATCTTCGTCTTTGCAATGCTGGCTTATGTGATGATCCGCTTCAACGCGCGGGCCAACCCCAGGCCGGCCCGGTTCACCCACAACACCCCGCTGGAAATCACCTGGACGCTGGTGCCGATCCTGATCCTTGTTGTGGTCGGGGCGTTTTCGCTGCCGACGCTTTGGAAACAGCAGGAAATTCCGGTTGGCGACATCACCATCAAGGTGACCGGGGCGCAGTGGTTCTGGAGCTATGAATATCCCGACGAGGGGGTGAGTTTCGATTCGCTGATGCTGGCGCGCGAGGATCTGGCCGCCAATGGCTATGCCGAGAGCGACTATCTTCTGGCGGTCGATAACGCGGTGGTGGTTCCGGCCGGCAAAAGCATCGTGATGCAGCTGACCGGCTCGGATGTGATCCACAGCTGGACCATCCCCGCCTTTGCGGTCAAGCAGGACGCCGTTCCTGGCCGCATCGCGCAGCTTTGGTTCAATACCGAAAAGGAAGGCGTCTTCTTTGGCCAGTGCTCCGAACTGTGCGGGCAGGGCCACGCCTATATGCCGATCGTGGTCAAGGTTGTTCCCGAGGAAATCTATGCCCGCTGGCTGGAACGCGCCAAGGCGGGTTTCCCGGCCGGAGAAGAGATCGACATGGCCGCATGGCGGGCCGGGCAGCCGGTGCCGCAACCGGTGCAGCTGGCGGCGAACTGAGGGGGTGGCCATGAGTGACACGGGCCTTCTGGATCGTTCCGGCGAGGCGGGGTTTGGCGATTTCGTCGCCCTGCTGAAGCCGCGGGTGATGTCGCTTGTCGTCTTTACCGCCTTTGTCGGTCTGGTGCTGGCGCCGGTGCCGCTGCATCCGCTGGTGGCGGCGGTGGCGATCTTGTTCATCGCGCTGGGCGGCGGGGCCTCGGGGGCGCTGAACATGTGGTATGACGCCGATATCGACCGGCTGATGGCACGCACCGCCGCCCGCCCGATTCCCGCCGGGCGGGTGAGCGGGGGCGAGGCGCTGGGCTTTGGTCTGGCGCTGGCGGGGCTGTCTTGCGGGATGCTGGGGCTGGCCACCAATATCTTTGCCGGGGCGTTTCTGGCCTTCACCATCTTTTTCTATGCCGTGGTCTATACGATCTGGCTCAAGCGCCGCACGCCGCTCAACATTGTCATCGGCGGTGCGGCGGGGGCCTTTCCGCCGATGATCGGCTGGGCCTGCGCCACCGGTGGCATCAGCGTTGAATCGGTGGCGATGTTCGGGCTGATCTTTCTGTGGACGCCGCCGCATTTCTGGTCTCTGGCGCTGTTCATGCGCGACGATTACGGCCGCGCCGGGGTGCCGATGCTGACCGTCACCCATGGCCGTGCCCATACCAGGGGGCAGATCCTGGCCTATACGCTGATACTGGCGCCGGTGGCGCTGGGCACCGGGTTCACCGCCATTGGCGGGGCGCTGTATCTGGCGGTATCGGGGCTGCTGAATGTGCTGTTCATCGGCTTTGCCTACCGGCTCTGGCGCCGCCCCGAGGCGCAGGCCCGCGCCGACCGCTATGCGCTGGAAAAGCGGTTCTTCCGGTTCTCGCTGCTCTATCTGGCGGGGCATTTCACCGCCCTGCTGGCGCAGCGGGTTCTGGATGTGATGCAGGCGGGGGGCTGGGGATGAGCCTGACACAGGAACATGAGCTGCACCGGCGTCGGCTGTCGCGCAATATCGGGCTGGGGGCGGTGCTGGCGGTTTTTGTCGTGCTGGTCTTCGGGCTGAGCTTCGTCAAGGTCCGGCAGGGTGACCGGATGCACGCCACCGACGCCGGCAGCGCGCAATTGGGGGCAAGGCCATGACTCCGCCCGAACGCGCCGCTGCCCCTTCGGCCCCGGTCGCGTCGCATGGCGCGGTGGCGCGCCGCCTTGTGGGGCTGGTGGTGGTGATGGGGGCGCTCGCCTGGGCAGCGGTGCCGTTTTACAGCTGGTTTTGCAAGGTGACCGGCTATGGCGGCACCACCAACACCGCGCAATCCGCCCCCGGCCGGGTGCTTGATCGCACCATCACCGTGCGTTTTGACGCCAATGTGGCCAAGGGCCTGCCCTGGATCTTCCGGCCGATGCAGACCACGATGGAGCTGAAGATCGGCGAGACCGGGCTGGCGTTTTTCGAGGCGATCAACACCTCGGATCACCCGGTGGCGGGAACTGCGGCCTATAATGTCGCGCCCGACATTGCCGGGTATTATTTCGACAAGATCGCCTGTTTCTGCTTTACCGAGCAGGTGCTGCAACCGGGCGAGCGGGTCGAGATGCCGGTGTCGTTCTACGTCGATCCGCAGATCGTGGACAATGCCGATACGGCACGGGTTCATGCCATTACCCTGTCTTACACCTTCTTTGAAACCGACCTGCCAAGGCAACAGGCGCTGGCCGCGCCGCTGCCCGATATTCCCGTCAACTGAGGCCCCCCCGTCACCCGAGGCCCCCTGAAAACTGAAGCTATGAGGCACGACACCATGGCACATGCGAAAAACCACGATTACCACATCCTGCCGCCCTCGATCTGGCCGCTGCTCAGCGCGGCCGGGGCCTTCGTCATGCTTTTTGGCGCGGTGCTCTGGATGCAGGGGGTCACCCCGTTCATCTTTGCCGCCGGTCTGGTGGTGGTGCTTTACTGCATGTTCGGCTGGTGGTCGGAAATGGTGGCCGAGGGCGAGGCGAAAGATCACACGCCCGTGGTGGCCATCGGGCTGCGCTACGGGTTCATTCTGTTCATCATGTCCGAGGTGATGTTTTTCGCGGCCTGGTTCTGGAACTTCTTCAAGAACGCCATGTATCCGCTGAGCGACAATTACCCGCAGGTGGATGGGCTGTTCCCGCCCGAAGGCACGGTGACCTTCGACCCCTGGGGGCTGCCGCTGATGAACACGGTGATCTTGCTGCTGTCGGGGGTGACGGTCACCTGGGCGCATCATGCGCTGGTGCATGGCAACAACCGCAAGGACGTGATTCAGGCGCTCAGCCTGACGGTGGTTTTGGGGTTCGTCTTCACGCTGTTGCAGGCCTTCGAATACAGCCACGCCCAGCAGGCCATCGGCACCGGCTCGATCTATTGGGATACGTTCTTCATGGCGACGGGGTTTCACGGGGCCCATGTCATCATCGGCACGATCTTTCTGCTGGTCTGTCTGATCCGGGTGAAACGCGGACAGATGACCTCCGAGCGCCATATCGGCTTCGAGGCGGCGGCCTGGTATTGGCATTTCGTCGATGTGGTCTGGCTCTTTCTCTTTGCTGCCGTCTATATCTGGGGCAGCGCGTAGGCGCCCCCCGACTGCGCCTTGGAAACGCGCACGGCGCGAGGGTGCACCCCCTCGCGCCGATTTCATGAGGGCCTGATGAGACGATACATCTTTGCGCTGCTTCTGGGCCTGCTGGGTGCGGGGCTGCTGTTCGAACTCGGGTTCTGGCAGTTGCGGCGGCTGGAATGGAAAACCGCGATGCTGGCCGAGATTTCGGCACAGGCGCAGGGCCCGGCGCAGGAATTGCCCGCCAGCGGCACCGACACGCGGGGGCTGAAATACCAGCCCGTCGAAATCGACGGCGCTTCGACCGGGCAGGAAATTCTTGTGCTGACCGGCCAGAAGGGCCTCGGTGCGGGCTTCGAGGTGATTTCCGCCTTCGAGACTGGTGCGGGGCGGCGCATCCTGCTTGATCGCGGCTTTGTCGCCGAGGCGGAACGCGACGCGCCCCGCCCCGCCACCGCGCTGATCGTGCAGGGCAACCTGCACTGGCCCGAAGAGGCCGACAGCTACACCCCGCCGCCCGATGCGGCCACCGGGCTGTGGTATGCGCGGGACGTGGCAGCGATGGCCGAAAGCCTTGGCACCGAGCCGGTTCTGGTGGTGGCGGCACGGGTGGCGGGCGATGCGCAGGGCATCACGCCCCGCCCGCTGGGGGTGGAAGGCATCCCGAACGATCATTTCGGCTATGCGCTGACCTGGTTCAGCCTTGGCTTTGTCTGGTTGGGGATGACAGCGTTTCTCATCTGGCGTATCAGGCGGCAACAGAATTGAAGGGCGAATGATGCGCTATATCTCCACCAGGGGTCAGGCCCCGGTTCTGAGTTTTGCCGAAGCGATGCTGACGGGCCTTGCCCGCGACGGGGGGCTTTATGTGCCCGAAACCGTGCCCGGCCTCTCGTCCGCCGAAATTGCCGCGATGGCGGGGCAAAGCTACGAAGAGGTGGCCTATCGCGTGATGGCGCCGTTCGTGGGCACAAGCTTCACCGAGACCGAGCTGCGCGGCGCCATCGACCGTGCCTATGCGGGCTTTGGCCATGCGGCACGGGCGCCTTTGGTGCAGCTTGCGCCGGGGCATCATCTGCTCGAGCTGTTCCATGGGCCGACGCTGGCCTTCAAGGATTTCGCCATGCAGATCATCGGGCAATTGTTCCAGATTGCCCTTGGCCGCGAGGGGCGGCGCATCACCATTGTCGGCGCCACCTCGGGCGATACCGGATCGGCCGCGATCGAGGCGTTCAAGGGGCTCGACAACGTCGATGTGTTCATCCTCTTTCCGCATGGACGGGTGAGCGCGGTGCAACGCCGGCAGATGACCACCCCGCCCGAGGCCAATGTTCATGCGCTGGCGATGGATGGCACCTTTGACGATTGCCAGAACCGCCTGAAGGACATGTTCAACGATTTCGCCTTCCGCGACGAGGTGGGCCTGGCCGGGGTGAACAGCATCAACTGGGCGCGGGTGCTGGCACAGGTGGTGTATTATTTCACCGCCGCCGTAAGCCTTGGCGCGCCGGGGCGGGAGGTCAGCTTTACCGTCCCCACCGGCAATTTCGGCGATATCTTTGCCGGGTTCATCGCGCGTGAAATGGGTCTGCCGATTGCGCAACTGGTGATTGCGACGAACCAGAACGACATTTTGCACCGCTGCCTCAGCACCGGGCGCTATGAGATGGACGGGGTCAAACCCTCGATCAGCCCCTCGATGGACATTCAGATCTCGTCGAATTTCGAACGCGCGCTGTTCTGGGCCTATGGGCGCGATGGCGCGGCGGTGGCGCAACTGATGGACGAGCTGAAAACCATAGGCGGCTTTACCGTTTCGCAAGGCGCGTTGCAGGCCCTGCGCGAGGTTTACGCCTCGGGGCGGGTCTCCGAGGCCGAAACCTCGGCCAGCATTGCCGAAGAGCTGGCCCGTTCGGGCGAGTTGCTCTGCCCGCATTCGGCAGTGGGGGTGCGGCTGGGCCATGACCATGCCGCGCCGCCGGTGCCGATGGTGACGCTGGCCACCGCGCATCCGGCAAAATTCCCCGATGCGGTGGAGGCGGCAACGGGCATCCGCCCCGCCCTGCCGCCGCGCATGGCCGATCTGTTCGACCGCCCCGAGCGGCTGACCCGTGTGCCCAATGACCTTGCCGCGTTGCAGGCCCTTATCCGGCAGGAGCGCCGCGCATGATCCGCCTGACCACGTTGCCCAATGGTCTGCGCATCATCACCGAAGCCATGCCCGGCCTTGCCTCGGCCTCGATCGGCGTCTGGGTTCTGGCGGGCGGTCGCCACGAAGCCGCCGCGCAAAACGGCATTGCGCATTTTCTCGAACACATGGCCTTCAAGGGCACGGATACCCGCTCGGCCTTGCAGATTGCCGAGGCGATCGAGGATGTGGGCGGCTATATCAACGCCTATACCTCGCGCGAGATGACTGCCTATTACGCCCGGGTGCTGGGCGCCGATGTGGGGCTGGCGCTTGACGTCATTTCCGACATCGTGCTGAACCCGGTGTTCGACGCCCGCGAGATCGAGGTGGAACGCCATGTGATCTTGCAGGAAATCGGCCAGGCGCTGGACACCCCCGACGACATCATTTTCGACTGGCTGCAAGAGGCCGCCTATCCCGATCAGGCGATGGGGCGCACCATTCTGGGCCCGGCGGAAAATGTGGCGGGCTTTGGCCGCGAAGACCTTGCCCGCTTCGTGGCCGAGCATTACGGCCCCGATCAGATGATTCTCTCTGCCGCCGGTGCGGTCGATCACGATGCGATCGTGAAACAGGCCGAAGCGATCTTTGGCCGGCTGCGCCCGGTGGGAGAAAAAGCCGTGCAACTGGCCCGCTGGCAGGGCCGCGAGCGGCGCGAGATCAAGGATCTGGAACAGGTGCATTTCGCGCTGGCCTTCGAGGGGCCGGGCTACCGCGATGCCGATCTTTACACCGCGCAGGTCTATTCCACCGCGCTGGGCGGCGGCATGTCTTCGCGGCTTTTCCAGAAGATCCGCGAAGAGCGGGGCCTGTGCTATTCGATCTTCGCACAAGCCGGTGCCTATGACGATACCGGCATGATTACCATTTACGCCGGCACCTCGGGCGAGGAAGTGGCCGATCTGTGCGGGCTGACAATTGATGAACTCAAACGTGCCGCCGATGACATGACCGAGGCGGAGGTGGCGCGGGCGCGGGCGCAGATGAAGGCGGGGATGCTGATGGGGCTCGAAAGCCCCTCGTCGCGCGCCGAGCGGATGGCCCGCAACCTGGCCATCTGGGGCCGGGTGCCTGGGCTGGACGAAGTGTCGGGGCTGATCGATGCGGTCAGCGTGGCGGCGGTGCGCGATTATGCCGGGCGGATGCTGACGCAAGACCGCACCGCTCTGGCCCTTTACGGCCCCGCCGATCTGGCCCCCGATCTGGCCGCCTTGCGGGCGAGGCTGGCCGCCTGATGCTGCTGCGTCGCCGCAAGCCGAGGGTCGAGACCGAGCGGCTGACGTTGCGGCTGCCGATGCATTCCGACTACCGCGACTGGGCCAGCCTGCGCGCCGAGAGCCGGGATTTCCTGATCCCCTGGGAACCCTCCTGGTCGGCCGACCATCTGGGCCGCAAGGCCTTTGCCAACCGGGTCTATTGGGCGGCCCGCGCCGAAGCCGCAGGCACCGCCTTGCCGTTCTTTCTGATCCGGCGGCAGGATGCGCGGGTGCTTGGCGCGATCACGCTCGACAATATTCGCCGCGGTCCGGCGCAGGCGGGAACGCTGGGGTATTGGGTGGGGGCACGCCATGCCCGCCAGGGCTATATGCGCGAGGCGATTGCGGCGGTGGTGCATCACGCCTTTTCGGTGCTGGATCTGAGCCGGGTCGAGGCCGCCTGCCTGCCCGAAAACGCCGCCTCGCGCGGGGTGCTGGAGAAGTCCGGGTTCAAATACGAGGGCGTGGCGCAGAGCTACTTGCAGATCAACGGGCGCTGGCGCAACCATGTGCTTTACGCCAATCTGCGCCCCGACCGGCGCGGACGCACCGATATTGGCTGACAGCGGGTCAAGGCGGGGGGGGCCCCCCGCACCCCCGAGGATATTTGGACACTTTGGAAGGGGGAGCGATGCTCAATCCGGCGGATGCGGCCTTTGCCGAGCGGCTTTCGAGCGAGGTTTCGGGGCTTTGGGTGGGGCGGCCCGAGCCGCGCCATCTTGAGGAGCCGCGGGGGCGCTGGAGCGGGCAGGGCGAGGTTCTGGTGAAACCGGCCACGACCACGCAGGTTGCGGGGGTGATGCGGCTGGCCCATGCGGCCGGGGTGGGCGTGGTGCCCTATGGCGGCGGCACGGGGCTGGTGGGCGGGCAGGTTCTGCCCGAGGGTCCGGCGCCGCTGATTGTCAGTCTGGAGCGGATGGCTGCGCTGCGGGCAGCGACGGCGCAAAGCCTGGTGATCGAGGCGGGGGCGACGCTGCAACAGGTGCAGGACCACGCAAGCGCGCAGGGCCACCGCTTTCCGCTGACGCTGGCAAGCCAGGGAACGGCGCAGATCGGCGGGTGTCTGGCGACCAATGCGGGCGGGGTGCATGTGCTGCGCTATGGCAATGCGCGGGCGCTCTGCCTGGGGCTGGAGGCGGTGCTGGCCGATGGCACGGTCTGGCACGGGCTGAGCCAGTTGCGCAAGGACAACACCGGCTATGATCTGCGCGACCTGCTGATTGGCGCCGAGGGCACGCTGGGCATCATCACGGCGGCCGCGCTGCGGCTGGTCGAGCCGCCGCCGGTGGAGGGGGTGGCGCTGTTCGCCGTGCCCTCACCGGCCGCGGCGGTCGAACTGCTGGCGCTGGCGCAGGCGCGGTTTGCCGGCTGCGTCTCGGCGTTCGAACTGATCTCGCAGCAGGGGCTGAAGTTTCTCGACGAGGTGGGGCTGGGCGGGACAAAACCTTTTGCGCATGATCCGGCCTGGTGTGTGCTGATCGAACTGGGCCTGCCCGAGGGGATGGAGGCCGAAGCCAGTTTTGCCGCGCTTTACGAGGCGGCGGGGGATCTGGTGCGCGATGCGGTGGTGGCGCAATCGGGGGCGCAGGTGGCGGCTTTTTGGGAGATGCGCGAGAGCCTGCCGGTGGCCAACCGCCGGATCGGGGCGATTTCGAGCCATGATATTTCGGTGCCGGTTACCGATATTGCCGCTTTCATCGCCGAAGCCGACCGGCTGGTTCATGCGATGGGCGATTTCCGCATCAACTGCTTTGGCCATGTGGGCGACGGCAATCTGCATTACAACGTCTTTCCCGCCGAGGGGCGCCACCGCGACGAATACGACAGCCAGCGGTTGGCGCTGATGCGGGCGGTGCACACGCTGGTGGTGGGGCGGTTCAACGGCTCGATTTCGGCCGAGCACGGGATCGGGCGGCTGAAGGTGGGCGAGTTGCAGCGCACCGCCGACCCGGCCAAGCTGACGATGATGCGGGCGGTGAAAGAGGCGCTCGACCCCAAGGGCATTCTCAACCCCGGTGCGGTGCTGAGCTGGCAAGGCGGCCTGGCGCGGGGCTGAAATGAATGTGCCCTGCCGGGGGCGGCAGGGCACAGCACTTTTGGTTCACGTGTTTGCAAGCAGCCGAACCATCAGGCCCGCTCTGCTTAGCGCGATTCGGGTGAACAAGCGGTTAACGCTGATAACCCTGAGGGAAATTCGGATGCATCGGGCCACCACGGGTGCATCGGGCCACCACGGGTGCAGCCAGACCCGCCCATTCGCTTGGAGCTGGCGCCTGGGCCTGGCGGTTGGGTCTGGTCCGGCTAGGGGATTTCGGCCTCAGGCCCCCTCGAATTCGCACAGCACATGCACCTGCATACCCATTTCGCGCAAAAGCTGCCGCCCGCCCAGTTCGGGCAGATCGACGATGAAGGAGCAGCCGACAATGTCGCCGCCAAGCCGCTCGATCAGCTTGATGCCGGCGCCGCAGGTGCCGCCGGTGGCCAGAAGGTCATCGACGATCAGCACCTTTTCACCGGGGGCAATGGCGTCTTCGTGCAATTCCATGATCGCCTCGCCATATTCGAGCTTGTAGGCTTGGCTGATGGTCTGGCCGGGCAGCTTGCCCTTTTTGCGGATCGGCACAAAGCCCTTGGAGAGCTGGTGCGCAATTGCCCCGCCGATGATGAAACCGCGCGCTTCGAGCCCCACCACCTTGTCGATGCGCTCGCCGGCCCAGGGGTGCAGGAGCTGGTCGATCGCCATGCGAAAGCCGCGCGGATCGGCAAAAAGCGTGGTGACATCGCGGAACATGATCCCCTCATGCGGGAAATCGGCGATGGTGCGGATGTAATCCTTGACGGTTTTCATCGGGGCCGTTGCAGTGGTCATTCGGGGTCAGCCTTTCAGCACGCGGCCCATCAGCGGGCGCAGTCGGGAAATCATTTCGGGGTCACGTTGGGCGGGGGCGGTCATGATCGCGCTGTCGAGCGCATGGGTGCAGCCCTCCGGGCAGGCTGTGGCACTGGCCGCGCCCCCGGCGGCAAGCAGGCCCGGCAGCGCCGCCACCAATGCCCTTGCCGTGTCGGCATTGGCATGGGCGGTGGCCACCACCTGCGCCACATCCACCGCATCGTGCTCGGGGTGCCAGCAGTCATAATCGGTTATCATCGCCACGCAGGCATAGCAGAGTTCGGCCTCGCGGGCGAGTTTGGCCTCGGGCATTCCGGTCATGCCGATCACATCGGCGCCCCAGCTTCGATAGAGGCGGCTTTCGGCAAGGGTGGAAAACTGCGGCCCTTCCATCGCCACATAGGTGCCGCCCTCGTGCACGGTGACCCCGGTGCTGCGCGCCGCCGCCGCGCAGGCCGCTGACAGCCGCGCGCAGGTTGGATGGGCCACCGAAACATGGCCCACAAGCCCCGGCCCGAAAAAGCTTTTTTCCCGCGCAAAGGTGCGGTCGATATATTGATCGACGATCAGGAAATCGCCCGGCGCATAGGCCTCTTTCAGCGAACCCACGGCAGAGACCGCGACCAGATCGGTTACCCCCAGCATCTTCATCGCGGCAATATTGGCGCGGTAGGGCACGGTTGTGGGGCTATGCACATGCCCCCGCCCGTGGCGCGGCAAAAAGGCCATGCGCAGGCCGCCAAGCCGGCCCGTAAGCACCTCGTCCGAGGGCGCGCCAAAGGGGGTTTCCAGCCGTTGCCAGACCGCATCGTGCAGCCCGGCAATCTCGTAAACCCCCGAACCGCCGATCACCCCGATCATTCGCTCCATCGCATTCTCCGCGTTGCCTGCCCCATCGTCCGGCCCAAGATTAGGCGCGGCTGGCGGCGGGGGAAAGGACATATTATAGCGGTGATGTGCCGCGCATCCGGGGAGAAGACACATGGGCAATTTTCGCGGCGCGGTGCTGATGAGCGTTGCCATGGCGCTGTTCACCCTCGAGGACATGTTCGTCAAACGCGCCTCGGTGACGCTGCCGGTGGGCGAGGTTCTGGTGCTGTTCGGTCTGGGTGGCATGGCGGCCTTTGCCCTGCTGGCCCTGCGGGCGCGGCAAGGCCTGTGGCATCCGGCGGTGGCCAGCCGGCTGATGCTGGTCAAGGCCGGGTTCGAGATGGCGGGCCGGATCGGCTACAGCCTCGGGCTTGCGCTGATCCCGCTTTCGACCGTTTCGGCGATCTTGCAGGCCACGCCGCTGGTGGTGGTGGCGGGGGCGGCGCTGTTCTTTCGCGAAAGGGTGGGGATGCGGCGCTGGGCGGCCATCGGGGTCGGCTTTGTCGGGGTGCTGGTGATCTTGCGGCCCGGATTTGCGGGTTTTGTTCCGGCGGCGCTGTGGACGGTGCTGGGTCTGCTCGGCTTTGCCGGGCGTGATCTGGCCACCCGTGCCGCGCCAAAGGTTTTGACGAATTTCCAGCTGGGCATCTATGGCTTTGCCGCGCTGGCCGCCTCGGGCGGGGTGTTGCTGGCGCTTACCGGAGGAGGGCGGCTGCCGGCCCTGCCCGAGCTTTGGCTGGTGGCTGGGGCGGTTCTGTTCGGGGTCACGGCCTATTGGGCGCTGACCGCGGCCATGCGCATGGGCGAGGTTTCGGTGGTGACGCCGTTTCGCTATACCCGGCTGGTTTTTGCGCTGATCCTGGGCATGACGCTTCTGGGCGAGCGCCCTGACGGCTGGACCCTGCTTGGCGCGGCGCTGATCGTGGCATCGGGGGTTTACACGCTGCTGCGCGGGGCTCGGCGCTAGGCCAGCCGTTAGGGGGCCGCCGGGCTCAGCCGCCGCCGGGGCGTTCAAGTTCGAAGGTTTCGGAAATTCTTGCATAATCGGCATAGCCCAGCCGGGCGATCCGGTCGGGCGGGCAAAACCGCCCTGCCACCAGGCAATCGGGGCGGATATGCACCCCGACTACCGCCCCCAGCACCAGAAAATTATGCTTTCCCAGCAACGGGATCACCTGCACCAGACGGCATTCCAGGCTGGCCGGGGCCTGGGCCACGCGGGGGCAGGCAATCTCGTGGCAATGTGCCTTTGCAACGCCCGCGTGCAGGAATTCATCTCTGCCGGCCGCAAGCGGGGCCGAGGAGGCGTTTAGGCCCGGCAGCAGGTCCGAGCCTGCGAGGTTGACGCAAAACACCCCGCTTTCGCGGATCTGCGCCACCGTGTCCTTGGTGTCGCCCCGGTCGGGCTTGGCCGAGGTGGAGGCAAAAATCACCTGTGGCGGGTCATAGGCAACGGCGTTGAAAAAGGAATAGGGCGCAAGGTTGTCGCCCTGCGCGCCGCGGCTGGAGATCCAGCCGATCGGGCGCGGCGCCACGATCGCCGCAAAGGGGTTGTGCGGCAGGCCGTGACCATCGGCGGGGCGGTAGAACATCGGCTGCTCCTTTGATTTGAACCTGACATTAGCGCGTGTTAGGCGCGTTTGCAGGGTAAAGCTTGCGGGAATCGGCGCGGCCATCGGGCAGGCGGGGCAGCGCAGAAAAACGGCGCAGAAAAACGGCGAAAGGAACCGGGGGCCGATGTATCAGCTGGAGGAAGAGACCGAGGCCGACTGGTGGGAGGTGGAGGCGCTTTACGACCTTTGCTTTGCGCCCGGTCGCACGGCGCTTTCCTCCTATCGGCTGCGTGACGGGGTGGAAAAGGTGCATCCTTTGTGCCTGACGCTGCGCGAAGATGGCGTGCTGGCGGCGGTGATCCGCTATTGGCCGGTGCGGGTGGGCGGGCGGCGGGTGCTTTTGCTGGGGCCGGTCGCCGTTCACCCCACCCGGCAGGGCGAAGGGCTGGGCGGCATCTTGATGCATGAAAGCCTGGCCGAGGCGCGGCGTCTGGGCTGGGAGCGGGTGCTGCTGGTCGGCGATGCGCCCTATTACAGCCGCTTCGGGTTTGAAAAGATCGAGGGCGTCGAAATGCCCCCCCCCACCAACCCCGATCGGGTTCTGGCGCTGGAATTGCAGCCCGGCGCCTGGGAGGGCCTGCGCGGGCCGGTGGAAAAGTTCACCGCCTGACCTTTCGCCCGGCGCCACCGCCCCCCATATTCGGCAAAACCGGGGGCAGCCCCGAACCAGGGGGGAAGCCATGGAGCCCGAAATTCTGATGCCCGTCACCGATCCGCAGATCGTCACCGAGCTCAATGCGCTGGCCAAGCGCCACCGTGAGGCCTCGGGGCCGGTGATGCAGGTGATCTCTTTTGTCGGTGGCTCGGCCGAAGGGCTTCTGGGCAAGC
>CAZPWV010000028.1:13489-13748 GCA_964590825.1 uncultured Rhodobacter sp.
CGGGCTCGAGGGCGCCACCGAACGGGCGCTGGAAGGGGCGCTGACGGCGGCGGCGCGGTCACGCGACATGGTGGCTGACCGGCCCGACTGGATGAACACCGCGCTGAGCATGGCAATGGGCGCGGCGGGCGGCTTTGGCGGGCTGCCGGGGGCCTTGGCCGAACTGCCCTTTACCGTCACCATGCTGATGCGCGCGATTCAGGGCATTGCCGCCGAACACGGGTTTGACCCGGCCTCGGACGAGGTGCGGATGGAATGC
>CAZPWV010000029.1:0-13422 GCA_964590825.1 uncultured Rhodobacter sp.
AGCCGCGCTTCCTGCCAGGGGCGCGGCGCGTTCAGGAAGGCCTCCACCTCGTCGAGCGTGGCGGCATCGAAGGCGCCCTGCGCACGGGCCTCGGCCAGCACGTCCCACCAGGTGCAGAGGTAGTGCAGCTTCACCCCATGCGCGGCGAGGTTCGGTTCGGTCTCGGGGAAGATGCCGTAGTAGAAAATCACCGCCGTATGGGCGCAGCTGGCGCCGGTGTCGCGGATCGCCTCGACAAAACTCAGCTTGGAGCCGCCATCGGTGGTCAGGTCTTCGACCAGCAGCACCCTTTGCCCCTCGGTCATCACGCCCTCGATGCGGGCATTGCGGCCGTATCCTTTGGGTTTCTTGCGCACATAGCTCATCGGCAGGGCAAGCCGCTCGGCCACCATCGCGGCGAAAGGGATGCCTGCCGTCTCGCCGCCGGCGATATTGTCGAACGCCTCAAAGCCGGCCTCGCGCAGCACCGTGACGGCCAGAAAATCCATCAAGGTGGAGCGGATGCGCGGGAAGGAAATCAGCTTGCGGCAGTCGATATAGGTGGGCGAGGGCAGGCCCGAGGCCAGGGTAAAGGGGGTTTCGGCGTTGAAATGCACCGCCTTGATTTCCAGAAGCATCCGCGCGGTGAGGCGGGCAATTTCGTCGCGGGGCAGGAAGGAGGAGGGGATCATGGCAGTCTCCGGCAGTTCGGGTCGGGAAGGGACGGGCGGGGGCGCTTCAGGGCGTTCCGGTTTCGGCGGGGGGTTGGGCGGCGGCCGGGCAATCGGCCGGGGCGGGGCGGTCGAAGACCAGCACCTGCTGGCTTCCCGCGCCCAGATCCAGCACGAAGCCCTGCGCCAGCAGATGTGCCAGACAGGCGCTGATCGCGGCGGCGGGGCTGTGGGCGGGGTGAAACTCGATGACCAGACGGCGCAGCCCCGCCAGCGCCAGATGCGGCAGCAAGGCCAGTTCGCCCCCCTCGATATCCATCACCAGAAGCGTCGGGCGAAACTGCGCAATCAGGCGGTTCACATCCACCGTGGGGCGGCGCAGGCAGCGGGCATTGGCGCCGGAGCCGGCATTGGCGCCGGCAGTGCGGGCCTCGGTCGAGGAGGCCCAGAAATCTTCGGCGAGGTAAAAATCGGCGGTGCCGTCGTGCAGCGCCGCCACCGCGCCGATCAACGTGGCCGGGCAGCCGTTGGCGGCAAAATTGGCCCGGATCGCCTGTTCCAGCTCGGGGTTGGCCTCGACGGTCATGATCGGCAGGCCGGGGCGGGCGCGGGCCAGGCTTAGCGCCACCAGGCCGATGCCGCTGCCCAGTTCCATCACCCGGTCGTCGGCGCGCAGCCCCTGGATGGCGGCGCGCCGCTCGCTGGCCTCGTAGCCGCCGGACAGGATCGCCATCGCCACCCTGGGCGAGACCGCCTGCGGTGGCAAGACCAGATCAAAACCCATCGCCGTGACCCGGCCGGTCTCGAGCAGCGTGGCGATCTGCCCCATCAGCGCCGCCTGATCGGGCTGCGCGGCGGCGGCGACGCGGCAGGCCGCCACGGTTTCGGCATCGGCCTGGCGCGACAGGAACGCCTGCCGGGCCAGCGCCACGCGCAGATTGCCCGCCTGCGGAAACTGCGCCACCCCGGCGCTGGCCTGGGCATGGGCGGCATCATGGGCGCCCAGCCATTCGAGCGACTGCACCCGGCCCAGCACCTGCCAGGGCGCGGCCGGCCCCGGAAAGCGGGCGGTCAGGGCCAGCCGCTCGGCCGCTGCGGTGGCGCCCTGCGCGTGCAGCGCGGCAATCAGCCTGGCGGGAAAGGGCAGGTCCAGCCCCGCCGCAGTGCTGGCGGCGTAATGCGCCTGCGCCGCGCCGATCTCTCCGGCATCCAGCAGCGCGGCCAGCGCCAGCTGTGCCTCGGCGGCGGGCGCGGCCGGGCTCATGGCTGCGCCACCTGCCAGAACACCGGAAAGCCGGGGTCGAAAACCGTCACCGGCCCCGCCCCCGTTGCAATTTTCTCCGGCCAGCGCACCGGGGTTTCGGTCTTCACCAGGGTCAGGGTTTCGCGGTTGACGGGCAGGCGATAAAAGGCCGGGCCATTGCGGCTGGCAAAGCCTTCGAGGTTGGAAAGTTTCCCTTCTTCTTCAAAAACATGCGCCAGAAGGCTCAGGGTGTTCGTGGCGGTAAAGCAGCCTGCGCAGCCGCAGGAACACTCCTTCAGCGGGTCGATATGCGGCGCCGAATCGGTGCCCAGAAAGAACCGCGCCTCGCCGCTTGTGGCCGCCGCGCGCAGCGCCAGACGGTGGTGTTCGCGCTTGGCCACGGGCAGGCAATAGTAATGCGGCTTGATCCCCCCCACGAGGATATGGTTGCGGTTGATAATCAGGTGATGGGTGGTGATGGTGGCGCCCAGGGTGTCATCCTGGCTGCGGGCGTAATCGACGCCTTCGCGGGTGGTGATATGCTCCATCACCACGCGCAGCCCCGGTGTGGCGCGGCGGATCGGGTCCAGCACCTTGTCGATAAAGACCGCCTCGCGGTCGAAGATATCGACCTCCGGATCGACCACTTCGCCATGCACGCAAAGCGGCAGGCCGATCTCGGCCATCTTGTCCAGCACCGCGCGGACCCGGCTGAAATCACTCACCCCCGAATGCGAATTGGTGGTGGCCCCGGCCGGGTAAAGCTTGACCGCCTTGACCAGCCCCGAGGCGGCGGCGGCGGCCACATCGGCGGGGTCGGTGGTTTCGGTCAGGTAAAGCGTCATCAGCGGTGTGAAATCGGTGCCTGCGGGCAGGGCGGACAGAATCCGGTCGCGATAGGCCGCAGCCTCGGCCCCGGTCACCACCGGCGGCACGAGGTTCGGCATCACGATGGCACGGGCGAAATGGCGCGTGGTTTCGGGCAGGACACCCGCCAGCATCGCGCCATCGCGCAGGTGCAGGTGCCAATCGTCGGGGCGGGGAATGGAAATGCGGGTCATGGCCCCCGGTTACACCCAAGCCCGCAGCATTTCCAGTGCCAGCTTTGCCCGCGCCGCCCGTGGTCTCGCACCAATGTGACCCGCACCGCCGGGCGCGGGGATGGACGCGGGCGCGGCCTTGGGGCAGGCTGCGGGCCAGCATCGGCAGCAAAGGAAACGCCCGTGACGCTCTCCATGACCGCCCGCTTCCTTCGCATCGGCGCCCTTGGCCTGGGGCTTGGGCTGATCTTGTCGGGTTGCAACGATCCCGGCCTGCGCGGTGTGCCCGAGGTGCGCATGGCCAGCGCGGGCGAGGTGACGCAGTGCCGCCTTGTGACGACGATCACCAACGAGCCCGGACTTTATGGCCCGGTTCTCGGCCGCGAGGCCGAGCGCTACGCCCGCAACAAGATCCTCGAAACCGCCCGCAACGACGGCGCCGATACCGTGGTCTTCGATCCGCTGCCGCCGGGCGAGCCGGTCTATCTGCTGCGCGCAAGGGCCTTTGACTGCTGATCCGGGGCGGCTGTGGCCAATGCTGCATTGCAGCAAATGCAGGGCGGGCTTGTTGAAACAGCGGTTTTCGCGCCGGGCCTTCGGGGCTATTGTGGCCACAAGGGAGGAAACGCTTCGCATTCGGAGGTTTCCATGGCTTATGCAGCAACACTGAACACGCAGGAAAAAACCCTGTTCAAACGGCTGGCACGTCTTTTGTGCCGGATCGGAAATGCGCTTGTGGCGCCGCTCGAGGCGGGGGCGCGGATGCAGGAAGTTCTGCGGTTGCAACAGATGTCGGATGCGGAACTGGCGGTGCATGGCATCACCCGCGACGAGATCGTCAGCCATGTGTTCCGCGACCGCTACTGCTACTGAGGGGCCTGTTCCGCTGCCCGGCAACGGCGGCGGGCGGGAAAAGGATGGGGGCGGAAAAGGGGCGTGTCTTGTCTGCGCCGCTTTGCCGCCCCCGGCTTTGCCCCGGACTCTCGGCGCTCGGCCCCGGTTTTTCCGCAGCCTCTTGCGAAGCGGCGCGCCGCGCCCGATACTGCCCGCAGCGGCCCCGCCCGAAGCGGTGGTTCTGGTGGTGGAGGATGCAATGACGCAACAGACCCTGACCGAGGTGCGTGGTGATCTGGTGCTGGCGGCGCTGTGTATCGGCCAGTTCCGGGCACCCTGCCAGATCGATTCCGAGCGGCTGGTGGTGCTGGCGGGGGAACCGCTGGTGCAGGCGCTGCGGGCCTTGGGGCTCGAATTGCGGGCGGTGCAGATGTCCTTTACCCCGGCGCCGCTTTTTGCCCCCGAAGAGGTGATCCTCGAAGAAATCGCGGCCAGTCAAATGGTTGCAGGCCAAATGGCTGCGGCTGAGGGGGCTGCGGCGGAGGCGGTTGCCTCGCAGGCGGCTGTGGCACGGGCGGGCGCCCTGCGCCGGCAGGTCCACACCCATATTTCGCGTCACCACGACGAGGACGCCGCCGAGGACGATACCACCGCCGCCTCGAACGCCTGAGCCCTGAAAGCCGGATTTTGACAGGCCGGGTTTCTGCGGACCAGAGTTCTGCGGACCAGAGTTCTGCGGACCAGAGTTCTGCGGACCTGCGCGGCCGGTGTCGGCGCTCAGCCCCCAGTCCTCAGCCCCCAACCCTCAGCCCTCGGCCATGGCGCGGCGGCGCGGGGCGGGTAGGGGGTGGTCTTGCTGGGTCAGGGCCTCGTCCAGCACCGCCAGCCGGTTGCGAAAGCGCGGCCCGCCCAGACGGCTCACCACATTGCGGCACAGCAGCGCCTCGAGCCAGGGCCGCCCCGCCGATTCGAGCCGCCCGGCCAGATGGCGCAGATAGCGCGGCGCATTGCGCCGGGCGCGGTAGAGCCGCCAGAACCCGGCCGCATCGAAGCCGCCCGCCAGCGCCTGTGTCAGCATCGGCTCCAGCACGTCCATTTCCGTCAGCGCCAGTTCGGCATTGGCGCCCAGATGGCGGCAGGCCAGAAGTTGCACGAAGGGCCGCGCCAAAAGCGCCGCATGCATCGCATCCAGGCTCTGATTCGGGTCGAAAATCACATAACCCGCCCCGACCCCTTCGAGCATGTCGGGGGCAAAACCGTAGCGGTCGGTAAAGCTGAGCCGGCGTTGCTTGGCAAAGCGGGTATCCCAGCCGGTCAGCCGCGCCTCGAGCGTGGCCTGCGGTGCCAGCGTAAGCACCGTGGCACCGGGTGCCACCACCGAAAACGCCGCCGCCGCATAGCCGCAACTGCCGGCGCCGTAAAACACCACCCGGTCGAAATCTTCAAAGAAGGCCTCATCGACGAGCCGGTCGAAAAAGGCGTAAACGGCGGGGTCGCGATACCAGCTTTCACCGGCGGCAATCAGTGTCAGGCTGGAATGGCCGCCGGCCTCGGCCAGGGTAAAGCCCAGCGGCAACTGGTCTTCGCTGCGGGCACGAATGGCGCCACGGGTTTCGAAACTGACCAGCAGCACCGGGCCACGGTCGGCGAACACGGCGGCATGATCTTGCCCGAGCGGCTCGAAATAGCCCTCAAGCTCCCCCAGATCCTCGATCCGGCCCAGCCAGTCACTGTCGCTCAAATCCCGCATGGTGATCCGATCTGTCTTGCTGCCATCCATGGTCGCCCCCGCCGCTGCCGTTATGGCAAGACTGAGGCCAACAGGGTTAACGTAGCATTACCAGAGCATGGCGGGAATGAGGGATTATTCAGGAATTACAGGGAATTGTGCCGTCGTGCGCATCGATCCCGCGAAACGGCTCAGATTGTTTCGTCCTTCGCGTTGAATGCCGCAAGACCCAACGCCCGCATCCGTTCGGCCAGCGCCGCGGGCAGGGGCCGCGACGGCGGCGCCAGCAGCAACCGGCCAAACAGGGCGCGGAAATTTTCGTCGCGCAGCAAATCCGCCAGACGCGCATGGCGCCAGGCCACGGCGGCACGATGCAGCGCGTCGATCTGCGCATCGGCACGCAGCCGCGCCACCCCTTCGGCCGTTGCCGCGCCATAACGGGCAATCGAGCGATCCTCGACAGCACAGAAATTGCGCTCCACCCAATAGCTCATGTCGAAACTGGAGGCCTCGCGGTTGGCCCGGCCACGGTCGCATTTCAGCACATAGCTTTGCATGGATCCAAGGGCGTAATGGTTCAACTGCACCATCGCCCATGGATTTTCGCCAAGCGGGGTGAAAATCCGGGCCTTTTTGTAGCTTTCGGGCAGTTCCCGCCCCGCGCCATCGAACCAGCGGCTTGCCGCCAGCCGCGCCGGATCGGGGTTGCGCGGACGATGCACGCCGAGTTTGCGATAGGTGCCGTCGTTGCGAAACAGCGTCTTCATCAGCCCCGCCCGCCAGGGCCAGGTCATCCGTTCCGGCGCCGCGCGGGTGAATTGCGCGGTCACCGGGCGGTCAACATAGTCGATCACCCCGCAATTGCCGAACATCCGCCAGGTCAGCGCAATCGCCGTGGCCTGCGGCAGCGCCGCCAGCAGCGCCGGCACGGTGCCATCGCCGATATGGATATTGACGAATTCGTCGATGTCGCAAAACAGCACCCAATCGGCCACCTGCATCAGCGGGTGACGGTCGGCCAGTTTCAGCGCCGCCCATTGCGGCCCCTCGGGCCAGGGGCCGGGGTTGCGCAGATGGCTCAGATGGCCGAGCGCCGCCAACCGGTCGAGCAGGGCATCGGTGCCGTCGCTGCAATCGTTGGAAAACACCAGAAAATCGGTAAAGCCAAGGGCACGGTGATGGGCCAGCCATTCCAGCAGAAAGGCGGCCTCGTTCTTGACGCACAGGATTGCCAGCAGACGCATGGGCTAACCTTGGCCGTTTTGCAGCGATTTGGCAAATGCCGCCCATTCGGGACGCGCCAGAAGCGCCGCGATCCGGGCCCGGTGCCAATCGCGGGCCTCGGCCTCGAGCCGGGCAAGCGCGGCATCGGCGCGCAGGAAAGCCAGTTCCTCGGCCACGGCACTGTCATAGCGGCGAATGGCGTGGTCTTGCGCGTCGTTCAGGTCGAACCGCTGCCAATAGTCTTGCCCCATATCTTCATTGGCGTGGTTCACCCGGCCCCGGTCGCGCTTGACCAGAAAACTGTCCAGGCTGCGCAGGGCATAGTGGTTCACCTGCGCGGTGGCATAATCGGGGCGGGTCATCATCTTGCCCTTGCCCTTGCCCGCCAGCCGGGTCGGGCCGCCAGCCCGCGCCTGGGCCAACACCACCCTCGCGCGCGGGTGCGGGGTGTGAATTCCCAGCCGTGCCATTTCAGGCACCCGGCGGAACAGGCTTTTGACATAGGCCAGGCGCGGCCCGGCTTCGCAGCGGAAAAACTGTTTCGAAACAGGCTCTTCGGAATAGTCCTGCCGCCCGCCGGAGCCAAACACCCGCCAGTTGACGGCAATCACATCGGCCCCCGGCGTGGCCTCGACCAGGGCGGCAAAGCTGCCATCGCCCGCCTTGACCACCAGAAATTCATCGGCATCACAGACCCAGATCCACGACGCGGTCTGTACCGCGTCATACCAGCGTGCCTGCCGCAGGGCGGTCATCTGAATGCCGCCATGGCGCCAGTTGCGCGTGGCATGGGCCTGCACAAGACCCATCGCCTCGAGCCGGGCCAGCATCGCCGGCAGCGGATCTTCGCAATCATTATGCGCAATGACAAAGCGCCGCGCCCCCAGCGCGCGGTAATGCGCCAGCCATTCCAGCACAAAGGCGCCCTCGTTCTTCATTGTCGAGACGACGGTGAGCCCCTCCATCGCGCTCACCCCCGGCAGGCTGCGGAACGCTCCGCGGGGAGTATTTGCGCCAAGAAGAAAGGCACATCTTCTTGGCCGAAATACTCCCGCCGGAGGCTTCTGCGGGCGGGGAGAGGCGGGGCGCTCAATGCTCGGCCTCGCCGGCGTGATCGGTGGTGAACAGAAAATCGGGCGGCAGCTTGCGCAGATGCAGATCGTCGGGAATGACCCCCGGCCCGGCGTTGAAAACCGAAGAGCCGAACACATGCAGCATCCGCGAATAGGCCTGAAACTTCGCCGAGGTCAGCTCGCCATAGAACTTCTCGTAGTTTTCCGTGGCCCGCAGCTCGGCAATCTTCGCCCGGTGCGCGGCAACCGAGAACTCATGCGCGGCGCGAATTTCGGGGTCTTCCATCAGCCGGTCCCATTCGGCCTGAAGCGCCGGGATCATCCGCTGGATCGAACGCTCCTCAACCGCGTTATGGTTCATCCGGAACCAGTAGTTCAGCCCCTGGTCGCGATCGACATGGTTCACCCGGCCGCGGTCGCGCTTGACCAGAAAGCTCTCGGCCGAGCGCACGGCATAGTGGTTCAGTTGCACCCAACCATAGCCATAGGTTTCCGTGGTCGAGCGCCAGCCGTTGCGGAACATCTCCTTGGGCAGGGGGCGGCCCGATCCGTTGAGCCATTTCACCTGGTCCCAAAGGTCGGGGATCAGCCCCTTGGGCCGGTGCACGCCGAGCTTTTTGTAGATGTCGATCGTGCGGAAAAGCGTCTTGAACCCCCAGGCCTGATGCGGTTTGCGGACAATTTCCGGCGCGCAGGTGGTGAATTGCTCAAGCAGGAATCTGTCTTCGTATTCATGCACATCGCAATTGCCAAAAAGCCGCCAGGTGAGCGAGATCATGTTCGCCTCGCCCATCGCGGCGTAAAGCGCCCCCAGCGTGCCATCGCCGATCTTGATGTCGATGAACTCGTCCACATCCATGCAGATCGCCCAGCCGGCATTCTGGATCAGCGGCTCGCTTTCGGCGGCTTGCAGCGCGGCGTGCTGCGGCTTGAGGTCCATGGTGCGAAACGGGTTTTCGCGGTGTTGGCACAGGCCCTTGCGTTCGAGCATCATCAGCATCGTATCGGTGCCGTCGGTGCAGTCATTGGTGTAGATCAGGAAATCCTCGACCCCGATGGCGCGGTGATATGCGATCCATTCCAGAATGAAGGGGCCTTCGTTCTTCATCGTGGTGACGATGCAGGTGCGCCCGCCCTCGGTGGCGCGTTTCGGCGCGGGCTTGGGTTTGGAAATGGGTGGGCGGATGGGTTTGTGCCCCCAGACCTGGGTGGCAAGTGTGAGCAGTTGCGCATCTTCGACCAGCGAGGTCTTGGGCGCCAGTTCCGAGGCCGCGCGGCCGGGCACCCGCAGCCCCATGGCGCGCCAAAAGAGAAACACCGTATTCGGATCGGGCTTGGCATAGGAAACCCGGATCTGTCGCCAGGTGGCATCGAGCCCGGCCTTGGCCGGTGCCACGCCCCAGCGTGCAATGCCGCGCTTGGCATCGAACTGCCGGCAGATGTGGTCGCAAAACCGTTCCGGCTGGCCCTCGCGCACGCGCCAGGGGTAGATGCGCCGGCCAACCAGCAGCACCACCCCCGAGCGCGCCGCCACGCAGGCATCAAAGGCCGAGGGCGAGCCGTCATGCGGGCGCGGGGTCAAAAGGTCGGTCACATCGAGCGTCAGCATCGCACGGGCGCGGGCGAAAAACCGCCATTTGGCGGCCTCAAACACCAGCGCCTGACCGAGCGGCGCCCGCCAGAGGTCGGGTTCGGGCGGGGTCATCCGGTCCTTGCCGGGCGCATCGGGGGCCAGATAGGGGTGGCTTTCCGGCCCGTAGCCGGGCTTGCCAAGGGGCAGGGGGCTTTCGAGCACCACCACCACCATCTCGAGTTCGCGCTCGCTCAGCCCCTTGCGGATGGCATCGGCAAGCGCCGCACCGCGCAGCGCCGGACTGTCGGGCGGAGCGCGGTCCAGCACCACCGCAGCACTGGCGCCGTGGTAATCGTGATGCCAGCTGAGCCAATCGACAATCGTTTCGGCGCTCTCTTCAAGCCGTTGTCCGTAAAGGCAATTCTTGTTGGCAAAGAGATCGGTATCGGGGCTGTCGGCGGTAAATTCCTGCACCTGCGCACCGTGCTGACCGCCGGCGCCGCTGCTATCGCGTTCCTGCGCCGAGGCATCGGTTCCGGCCAGAAAATCGGCCAATGTCACCTCGTCGCCCGGTTCGGTGGAACCCGGCCTGCGCGTCTGATCCGGTGGCGACTGATCCGGTGGCGTGGCGTCTGCTGCGGGCGCGGCACTCAGCGCGATGCGCAGCGGCCCCGCAGCCGGGGCACGGCCCAGCACCATCACGCCCCCCGATACCTCGCGCCGTTCCAGCACCTCGATACAGCCCTCGGGCTGCGTCTCGGCCACCATTGCGGCATTGGCGGGGTTGGCCAGAAACAGCCGCAGCGCCCGGCAGGGCTGGCCCTCGTGGCTGTCGGCCCAGGCCACCGCATCGAGAAGGCGCAGACCCGCCGCCTCGGCTCCTTGCATCTGCCGCACCACCACCAACGCTTCACCCATGCCCGACCCCGACCTTTTCGCCCTTCCTAGCAGCCGCTGCCCGGCCTCGCAAACAACCGCTGCAATTGCAGCTATTCCCTGCGCTTTGTCGTTGGAATGGCAACACTTATTTGGCATGGTGGCGATAATCTACAGGCCGTCAACAGTTCGGGTGAAATATGGCACGGGTGCGCGAAGTTGGAACGCTCTGGATCGGGGGCGCGCTCAGCTGGATGGAGCAGCTCAGCCTGCAAAGCTTTGTCGATGCCGGGCAAAAGATCACGCTGTTTTCCTATGAAGACATTCCCAATGTGCCCGCGGGGGTGATCCGCCGCTCGGGGCGTGAGATCATCGACACCGATGATTTCATCAAATACGAGCGCAAGGACAGTTTTGCGCTGTTTGCCGACTGGTTCCGCATTCACATGATCGCGCAAAATCCGGGGATGATCTGGGTCGATACCGACGTCTATTGCCATCGCCCGATGGACTATGAGAGCGACTATGTGATGGGGTTCGAACTGCCCGGCTCGACCCGTGTCAACAATGCGGTGCTGGGTCTTCCTGCCGCGGGTGATCTGACCAAGGCGTTGATTTCCTTCATGGAAGATCGCTACGCTATTCCCCCCTTCCTGAAGCCCGGCCTGCGCGAGGAATACGCCGCCGCCGCCGCCGCCGGCACCCCGGTGCATGTGAGCGCGCAGCCCTGGGGGGCCGGAACGCCGGTTCACGCGGCGGACATGCCCTGGGGGGTCTGGGGGCCGATGATGATTACCCATTTCGTGCGCGAGATGGGGCTCTTGGACAAGGTGCAGCCGCTTGACGCCTTTTACCCCGTGCCCTTTCCCGACCGCACGAAAATGATCCGCGATGCCGCCAAGGTCGAGGCCGAACTGACCGGACGCACCACCGCGCTGCACCTCTGGGCCTCCAACAAGCGCGAATTGGGGCTGCGCCACAACGGTATTCCCCCGGCCGGATCGTTTCTGGACAAGCTCTTGAAAAAGCACGGTATCCGGCCCGAGTTCGCGCCGATCAAAGGCCGTGCGAAACTGGTGTTCGAGGCCGCCCCCCCCGATGTTTCGCTGCTGGACAAGCTGGGCCTGACCCAGCCGGGCACGATTGCCGATCTGGGCGGCACCGCGCCGGGGCTGGTGGCGGCCGCGCATGACCGCTGGGATTGCGACATCACGCTGATCGACCTTTTGCCCAATGGCAAATGGCCCGATGCGCCCTCGGATTGGCTGGCCACCTACCGCGCCCATCTGGCGGCGCAGGGGGTGGCCGAGGGGCGTATCCGGGTGGTCGGCAAGGCCGCCGATCTGCGCCCGGTCGATCTGCTGCTCAACCTCGCGGGCTTTGGCGATGTGAACAAGGTCAAGCATCTTGAACCGGTGCTGCAAAATGCGCTGCATTCGGACAGCCGCATGGTGATGGATATCCGCAAAGGCTCGGGCAGCTACCCGTTCCTGAAGGATTTCGGCACCGTCGAGGCGCTGGCCGAGATGCCCGACGGCGCCGGCGGCAAGACTGCGCGGGTGTTGTTCACGCCCAGCCCGCCCAGCCCCGAAACCGATGCCGGCTGGGCCGAGATCGCCCGCGGCCTTGCCGGGCCCGAGGGGTTTTATACCGACAACGGCAGCCACAGTTTCCTTTACATTCCGCGCGGAAAAACCCTGGTCGTCACCTTTGACAACCTCGACATCGCAATGAACAAGCGCGAAACCCGCCGCCCCTGGGGCTTTGAATTCATTGAAAAACAAGGCTGGTCGATGCTGGGCGTGATGGCCGGCGGCTGGACCTGGTATCGCGACCCCTGGGTCAGCGCCGAATTCGACCGCCTGGCCGCCGAGGGCTTCTTTGCCCGGTTCGAGCATGTGGTGTTTTACGGCGCTTCGATGGGGGGCTATGCGGCCTGTGCCTTTTCCGGGGCCTGTCCGGGCGCCGATGTGGTGGCGATTTCGCCGCAATCGACGCTCGAGCGCGCCATTGTGCCCTGGGAAAGCCGCTACAAGGTGGCCTGGGAGCGTGATTTTTCCGGCAAATACGGCGATGCGGCGCAGGTCTGTGGCGCGGCGCGGCGGGTGGTCTTGCTCTATGACCCGTTCGAGCCGCTGGATGCCGGCCATGCCGCGCGGTTTGACGGGCCGAATGTGATGAAACTGCGCGCCTCGATGCTGGGGCACCGACTGGGCTCATCGCTGCGCCAAATGGGCATTCTCAGCCCGATCATCCTGGCCGCGCTCGATGGCAGCCTGAGCGAGGCGGAATTTTACCGCCGGCTGCGGGCGCGGCGGGATTTCGGCCGCTACCAGCGCGAATTGTTCGAACGCGCCCTGGCGCGCGGGCATCGCGGGCTGGCGAAGCGGCTGGGCCAATGGGTGCTGCGGCGGTCCGACAACCGGGCGATCCGGCAGGCGCTGCAAAAACTCTGAAGCGGACGGGCGGGTGGCAAGCCGATGGGGCCTTTGCGGGGCGGCGCTGGCTGCTGACCGGTTCAAATGCAATTTCCGGAATGTTTCGAACCGCTTGCGCCCTGCCGCGCCGCCAAAATGTCGCACCGGGCGCATCGTGGAATTTGACCTAGGTCAAAGAGTGCCGCCGGTTCGGCCCGTAAAAACGGCTTATCAGGTTCCTGATCTCCCTGAAACGGCGCAAGCCGAAGGAGCCTGAGATTAGAGCCCAGACGTTCTCCCTCGTCAGGCTCCAATAATGCGCTGCGGGCCTCCCTCCCGCAGCGCTTTAATTTTTGCCCCGGCTCTTTGGTTCGATGGCTCTGTGCCCAGAGTCGATCGCAATTCCAGATTTGCCACATCAAGATAAATCATATTATATGAATGTATAAACAAGGAGGAGGTGCGGATGTCCGTATCGTGGAAACTGGGAGGAATACTGCTCGGCGTCGTGTTTTTTGTCGCCGTGCTGCTGGTCAAACCTCTTGGCGTCTCAACGCAATTCGTGGTGCTTGACGGCATCATCTGGGACATGGTCAACCCCGACATCGTGGTGATGGGGCCCGAGGGCCCGACCTCGCCCAACCCCTATCTGGCCAAGGAAGCCAAGCTGATCGCCAACCCGATCGCCTATGATTTCCTGTTCGTGATCTTCATGGCGGTGGGCGCGGCGATTTCGGCCTTTCTGCGCGGTGGGTTCAAGGCC
>CAZPWV010000030.1:0-10761 GCA_964590825.1 uncultured Rhodobacter sp.
TCACCGGCGGCTATGATCTGACGCTGTTCGAACTGGACGAGGCCGCCAACCGCATTCGCGAAGAGGTGGACCCGGACGCCAATATCATCGTCGGCTCGACGCTGGACCCGAACATGGACGGGATGATGCGGGTTTCGGTGGTGGCGACGGGCATCGACGCGGTTCCCGCCACGACCGAGGTTCCGGTGCCGCGCCGCTCGATGGCCGAACCGCTCAAGCCGGTGCATCAGCCCGCGCCCGAGGCCCAGCGCCCGGCGCTGACGGTGACCTCGGCGCAGCCGGTGGTGATGCAGCCCGCCGCGCAAGCGCCGATGCAGGCGCCCGCTCAGGCGCCGATGCCGGCGGCGGTGGCGCAGCACGGCTATGACCGCACCCTGTTCGAGGCCCCCGCCGCCGAACAACCCGCCGCGCAACCCGTTTATGCGCAGCCCGCCTATCAGCAGCCCGCCTATGCGCAACCGGCGCCGCAACCGCTGGCCAGCGACGATCTGCCGCCGCCCGCCTATCAGCCGCGCCCGGTGGCCCCGACGCGCGAAATGGCGGCACGCGAAATGGCGGCGATCGACGACGAATCCGCCTTTGTCGCGCCCCGTCCGCGCGCCCCCGGCACGCCCTCGCCCGAGGCGCTGGCGCGTCTGCAGGCGGCGGTCAACAAGGTGCCCGGCGGCGCCTATCAGCGCCCCGCCCGCGCCGCAGCCGGTTGCCGAAAAGCCGCGTTTCGGGATCAACACGCTCATCAACCGGATGACCGGCCACGGCCCCGAGGCGGCCCCGACTCAGCGCCAGATGCCTGCCGCGCCGCAGCATCAGGCCTATGAGGAAGAGGCCGAGCCGGATCAGGACCGGATCGAGATTCCCGCCTTTTTGCGCCGTCAGGCCAACTGAGCGGATCACAAGAGCGTTCTGGAGGCCGGGGAAACCCGGCCTCTTTTTCATTTTGAATCAAGGCACAAGACCGGGTTCGGCGGGGTTTTGCCCGGCCCCTGCGGGATTGTTTCAGTTTGTTGCAAAAGGTGAATTGTGATGCGGCGCCGGGGTTCTTAACTGATCCTCGGGTTCCCTGCCGGTCACCGCGCAGGGAGAAAACGAAAGGCTGCACGACCGTGCAAACGACGCTTGGCAAATCCGTGACCTTCGACGGGGTCGGTCTGCACTCTGGTGTGCCGGTGCGCATGGTGGTGCATCCCGCGCCTGCGGGCCATGGCATCGTGTTCCGCCGCACCGATGTGGCGGCGGCGGGCAACGGCACCGATCCGCGCATTCCGGCGCTTTGGGATCGGGTCACGCCGTCGAAGCTCTGCACCCTGATCGAGAATGCCGATGGCGTTTCGGTCTCGACCATCGAACATGTGATGGCGGCGCTGGCCGGTCTGGGCATTCACAACGCGCTGATCGAGATCGACGGCCCCGAAGTGCCGATTCTCGATGGCTCCTCCGCCCCCTTCGTGCAGGCCATGCGCCGCGCCGGGCTGCGGACACTGTCCGGGGCGCTGGTGGCGCTGCGCCTGCTCAAGCCGGTCGAGGTGCGCGAGGGCGAGGCGGTGGCACGGCTTGAACCGGCGGCGGCGCTGGAAATCGATTTTGCCATCGACTTTGCCGATGCGGCGATCGGCAAGCAGGAAAAGCGGCTGCAAATGGCCAATGGCGCCTTCGTGCGCGAATTGATGGACAGCCGCACCTTCTGCCGGCAGGCCGATGTGGATTTCATGCGCGCCAACGGGCTGGGCCTGGGCGGCACCTATGAAAACGCCGTTGTGGTCGATGGCGACCAGGTGCTTTCGCCCGGCGGCCTGCGCCACGCCGACGAGGCGGTGCGCCACAAGATGCTTGATGCGATGGGCGATCTGGCGCTGGCCGGGATGCCGCTGATGGCGCGCTATGTGGGCAACCGCGCCGGCCATGCGCTGACCAACAAACTGCTGCGGGCGGTTTTTGCCGATCCTGCGGCCTATCGGCTGGAAGACTGCACCGAACAGCAGGCGCACAGCCTGCCCGGTGCGGGTGTGCTGCGCCCGGTGGTTTCGCAGGCTTCGGTGGCGGCACGCTGAACCCGATCACGGATGTGAAAAGCCGGGGCCTCGGGCGCGAAAGGCGTTTTGCGCCCCGGATTTTTCTGTGCTAGGACGAACGAAGCAGTCGCGCCAAAGGCGTGGATCGGGCGGTGGCCGGGGCGTTCGAACCCGGCAAAAATCGGATGAGGCAAGGCGCATGGGACTGGTGAGATCGTCGGGGGGCAGCAGAGCCGCGCTTCGGGTCGGGTGCCTTGTGCTCGTCACGACCCTTGCGGCCTGTGGCGGCGGCGAAAAAGACGTGCCGATGGAAAGCTTTACCGCCGAGGAAATCTACAAGCGCGGGGAATACGAGCTTGAGGTCGGAAACCCGCGCCGCCCCAACGAGGCGCTGCGCTATTTCTCCGAGGTCGAGCGGCTTTACCCCTATTCCGAATGGGCCAAGCGGGCGCTCATCATGGAAGCCTTCGCCCAACACAAGGCCAAGAAATACGAAGACGCCCGTGCCTCGGCGCAGCGCTTTCTCGACACCTATCCGGGCGACGAGGATGCGGCCTATGCCAAATACATGCTGGCGCTGAGCTATTACGACCAGATCGACGAGGTCGGCCGCGATCAGGGCCTGACCTTCCAGGCGTTGCAGGCCCTGCGCGCGGTGATCGAGGAATATCCCGACAGCGACTATGCCCGTTCGGCGGCGCTCAAATTCGACCTCGCCTTTGACCATCTGGCGGGCAAGGAAATGGAAATCGGTCGCTACTACCTGAAAAAGGGCCATTACACCGCCGCGATCAACCGGTTCCGCGTGGTGGTGGAGCAGTATCAGACCACCACCCAGACCCCCGAAGCGCTGATGCGGCTGGTCGAGGCCTATCTGGCGCTTGGCCTGACCGACGAGGCGCAGACGGCGGGGGCGATTCTGGGGCACAATTTCCAGGCCTCGCCCTTCTATGATGATGCCTATCGCCGGCTGAAGAAACTCGGCCTCGAACCCGAGGCGAAAGGCACCGGCTGGCTGGCCACGATCTACCGCCAGGTGATCCGGGGCGAGTGGCTCTGAGCCCGAAGGGGTGCGGCGGAATGCTGCGAACGCTCGACATACGCGACATGTTGCTGATCGACCGGCTGGAACTTGATTTCCGCGCCGGTCTCAATGTGCTGACCGGCGAGACCGGGGCCGGCAAGTCGATCCTGCTGGATTGTCTGGGCTTTGTCCTGGGCTGGCGCGGGCGGGCCGAGCTGGTGCGCGCGGGGGCGGCGCAGGGCGAGGTGGTGGCGGTGTTCGATCTGCCGCCCGTGCATCCGGCACGCGCCGTGCTGGAAGGGGCGGGCATTCCGGTGGGCGAGGAGTTGATCCTGCGCCGGGTGAATGCGCCCGATGGCCGCAAGACCGCCTTCATCAACGATCGGCGCAGCAGTGCCGAGGTGCTTCGGGCGGTGGGCGATACGCTGGTCGAATTGCACGGTCAGCGCGACGATGGCGGTTTGCTGAACGCACGCGGCCACCGGGCGGCGCTGGATGCCTTTGCCGGGCACGAGCCGCTTTTGGCCGCGACGCGGGCGGGCTGGGGGGCACGGGCGGCGGCAGAGCGGCGGCTGGCCGAGGCGCGGGCGGCGCTGGCGGCGGTCAAGGGCGAGGAAGATTTCCTGCGCCATGCGGTGGCCGAGCTGGAAAAGCTGGCACCGCAACCGGGCGAAGAGGCCGAGCTGGATGCGCGGCGCCGGCTGATGCAGGGCGCCGAGAGGATCCGCACCGATGTGGGCCGGGCCTTGCAGATCCTTGGGCCCGAGGGCGCCGAAGGGGCGATGCGCGATGCCGACCGCTGGCTCACCGGCGCGGCCGAAAAGGCCGAGGGGCGGCTCGATCCGGCTTTGGCGGCGCTGGAGCGGGCGCTGATCGAACTGGGCGAGGCGCAGGACGGGGTGGAAACCGCGCTGGAGGCGCTGCGCTTTGACCCGCGGGCGCTGGAGGCCTGCGAAGAGCGGCTTTTTGCGCTGCGGGCGCTGGCGCGCAAACATGGCGTGCTGCCCGACGATCTGGCCGAACTGGCGGGGGGGCTGGCGGCGCGGCTGGCGGCGCTGGACGCGGGCGAAGAGGGCATTGCCGCGCTGCAGGCCGAGGCGCGGCAGGCGGCGGCGGGTTTTGAGGCGGCGGCGGCGGCGCTCTCGCAGGCGCGGGCCGATGCGGCGGGGCGCCTTGATGCGGCGATGGCGGCCGAGCTTGCGCCGCTGAAACTGGAACGCGCGGTTTTCGCCACGCAGATCAGCCCCGGCGAGGCCGGCCCCGAGGGGGTCGATGCCGTGGCCTTCACCGTGGCCACCAACCCCGGTGCGCCCTCGGGGCCACTCGACAAGATCGCCTCGGGCGGGGAATTGTCCCGCTTCATGCTGGCGCTCAAGGTGGTGCTGGCGCGGGGCGCCGATGCGCTGGTGTTGATTTTCGACGAGATCGACCGCGGCGTGGGCGGGGCCACCGCCGATGCCGTGGGCCGGCGTCTGGCGCGGCTGGCCGAGGGCGCGCAGGTGCTGATCGTCACCCACAGCCCGCAGGTCGCCGCCCGTGGCATCAGCCATTTCCGCGTTGCCAAATCGGTCGAGGCGGGCATGACCACCTCGCGCGTCACGGCGCTGAGCCCGCAGGAGCGGATCGACGAGATCGCCCGGATGATTTCGGGCGCCGAGGTCAGCGATGCGGCCCGCGCGGCGGCCGAGGCGCTATTGGCGGGCTGAGGCCGGGGGCGCCGCCGCCCTTTGGCGTCCGGGGGCGCCGCCCCCCGTTGGCCCTTGCCAAAGCCCCCCGGTTCATCCCCCCGGAATCATCCCCCCGAATTTCGCCTCCGGCGCGCCCTCGAATTTCGCCTCCGGCGCGGTCGGGCAAAGCAAACCCGGCCCTTTCATCTTGCCAAAAATACCTCGGGGGGAGCCCGGCACGGGCGGGGGGCAGCGCCCTAGGCTTCGACCACGAATTGCGCCGCCACGATGCACCAACCGTCAGCGCGCTGTTCGAGCGTGGCGCAGAGCAGCGCAGCGATGCGCCCGGCATCCGAGCCGTCCTCGCGCAGCAGCCCCGACAGCACGAAGCGTTGCAGATGCACGCAGACGGTGGCGCCGATGCCGCGCAGCTTGCCGCGTCCGGTGACCAGCCGCGCCCGTGCAAAGGCCCCGGCCAGGTCGCCGGCGAACAGCTCGGCAATTGTCGCGCGCCCCTCGGCCAGCCCCCCGGTCAGGCTCAGAAAATCGGCGTCCTCGGCAAAGAAGCCCGCCAGCGCCTGGGCATCGCGCGCCCCCCAGGCGGCGGCGAAGGCGCGGGGCAGGTCGGCGGGATCGGCCAGCATCACGCGCCCTCGCCGGGGGCTGGCACCAGCTTGCCGGGGTTGAGGATGCCCAGCGGGTCAAGCGCCGCCTTGATCGCCCCCATCACCCCCCAGGCCGGGCCATGCTCGGCCGCCATCAGGGTGCGTTTGCCCAGCCCCACTCCGTGTTCGCCGGTGATCGTGCCGCCCATCGCCAGCGCCATGTCGGCCAGATCATGCGCCAGTGCCTTGGCCCGCGACAGCTCCTCCGGGTTGGCGCGGTCCAAAAGCAGGATGGCGTGGAAATTGCCGTCGCCCACATGGCCAAGAATCGGCCCGCTCAGACCGGTTGCGGCGATCCGTCTGCGGGCCTCGGACACGGCTTCGGCCAGCCGCGAGATCGGCACGCAGACATCGGTGACCAGCCCCATGCAGCCCGGCCGCGCCGCCAGACAGGCCGAATAGGCGCCGTGACGCATCTTCCACAGCCGGTTGCGGTCCTCGGTGCTGCGGGCCCATTGAAAATCGGCCCCGCCCAGCTCGGCCACCACCTCGCCAAAGCGAGTGGCCTGTTCGGCCACGGCGCGTTCCGAGCCATGGAACTCGATCATGAGATGCGGTTTCGCGGGCAGGGATGTGCCGTTGATCTTGTTGAAGATGCAGGCGATTTCCTCATCGACAAATTCGATGCGGGCCATCTCGATGCCCATCTGGATGACCAGTTGCACGCAATCGACGGCGGTGCGGAAATCGTCAAAGGCGCAGGTCGCGGCGGTGATCGCCTCGGGCTGGGCATGAAGGCGCAGCGTGAGCTCGGTCATCAGCCCCAAAGTGCCCTCCGAGCCCAGCATCAGCGCCGTCAGGTCGTAGCCGCTGGCCGATTTGGCCGCCCCCGAGCCGGTGTGGATCACCCGCCCGTCGGCCAGCACCACGGTGAGCCCGGCCACATTGTCGCGCATCGAGCCATAGCGCACCGTGGTGGTGCCGCTGGCGCGGGTCGCCGCCATGCCGCCCAGGCTGGCATTGGCGCCCGGATCGACCGGAAAGAACAGCCCCGTGGCGCGCAATTCGACGTTGAGTTCCTCGCGCGTCAGGCCGGGGCCGACCCGCACCAGACGGTCTTCGGGGCGGATCTCGATCACCGTGTTCATGCGGGCAAAATCGACCACCAGCCCGCCTTGCACCGCCAGCGCGTGCCCCTCCAGCGAGGTGCCCGCCCCCCAGCCGGTGACCGGCACGCGATGGGCCGCGCACAGCGCCATCAGCGCGGACAGTTCGGCGGTGCTTTCGGGCCAGGCCACGGCCTCGGGCGGGCTGGGGGCAAACCAGGTCTCCGAACGCCCGTGCGCGGCGCAATCGGCGGTGGAGCGGCTGAGCCTTGCGCCCAGAAGCGCCCCGGCCGCGTCCCAGAATGCTGCATCTGCCATTTTGGCCTCCGATCTTTTCTTTCTCTTATGCGCTTATTACCTTGCGGAAAAGGTGCGAAAAATTCGCACTCACTTGTCGGGGATCAAGGATTTTGTCACACCCGCAGCGTAGGACAGGGCAAATTGCCGCGCTGCGGCATGAGGCGCGAAGGAGCCCCGCGATGATCTTTGAAAGCCGGATGTATGACGAGTTGCAACCGGGTATGAGTGCGGAACTGCGCCGGCTTTGCACGGCGGATGATTTTTACGTTTTCCTGGCCGCTTCGGGCAATCACAACCCGATGCACCTGCCGCATGAAAACGACATGGGCGAAAAGGTGCTTCCGGTGGCGCCGGGGCTTTATGTGGCCTCGCTGATTGCGGCCGTGCTGGGCAATGTGCTTCCGGGGCCGGGCACGCTCTACCGGGCGCAGCGCCTGACCTTCCACGATTTTGCCCAGGCCGGCGAGGAACTGGTGGCCAAGGTGACGGTCAAGGCCAAGGAAGACGGCAATATCGTCGTGCTCGATACCGAGGTGCGGCGGGTCTCGAACGGCGATCTGATGTGTTCGGGCGAGGCGCGGGTGGAGGCGCCAAAGACCTATATCCGCTACGAGGAACTGGATGCGCCGGGGCTGATCGTACAGCGCCACCGCCATTTCGAGGCGCTGCTGGAAAAGGCCGAGGCGCTGCCGGAACTGGCCACTGCCGTGGTCTGCCCCGAGGAAAGCCATGCGCTGGAAGGCGCGCTGATCTCTGCCGAACATGGCATCATCCGCCCGATCCTGATCGGCAATCCGGCGCGGATCGAGGCGGCGGCAAAAGATCTGGGCAAGTCGCTTGTGGGCTATGAAATCCTGCCCACCGGCTCGGACCGCGATGCCGCGCGGCTGGCGGTGGATCTGGTGCGCGAGGGGCGCGCGGATACCATCATGAAGGGCCATCTGCACACCGATGATCTGCTCAAGCCGATGCTGGACAAGGAACGGGGTCTGCGCATCGGCCGCCGCTTTACCCATATTTTCGTCATGGATGTGCCGGGAATGGCGCATCCGCTTCTGGTGACCGATGCGGCGATCAACATTGCCCCCGATCTCGAAACCAAGATGGACATTGTGCAAAACGCCATCGACCTGGCGATTTCGCTGGGCATTGCGGTGCCCAAGGTGGGGGTGCTGAGCGCGGTGGAAACGGTCAACCCCGCGATTGCCAGCTCGATCGATGCGGCCCTTCTGAGCAAGATGGCCGAGCGCGGGCAGATCAAGGGTGGGGTGGTCGATGGGCCGCTGGCCATGGACAACGCCGTCGATATCGGCGCCGCCCGCACCAAGGGGCTGCGCGGCCCGGTGGCGGGCCATGCCGAGGTGCTGGTGGTGCCGGGGATTGATGCGGGCAACATGCTGGCCAAGCAGCTTGCCTATATTTCCCATGCCGAGGCGGCGGGGGTGGTGCTGGGGGCGAAGGTGCCGGTCATTCTCAATTCGCGCTCCGACAGTGCGATGGCGCGGCTGGCCTCGGCGGCGGTGGCCTCGATCCACTGGAACCGCTGCAAGGGGATGACCCGCGGATGACCCGTGCCATTCTTACCCTCAATTCGGGGTCGTCCTCGCTCAAGCTCGGGCTTTTCTCCGAAGATCTTGCGCCGCTGGCCACCGCCCATGTGGACCGTCTGGGCAGCCCGGCGGCCAGCCTCAAGCTGACCGATGCCGAAGGCCATGCGCTGCCCATGGCGCCGGTGACGGCGGATGATTTCGCGACCCAGACGCTCGCGCTGAAAACCGCGCTGGCAGGGTTTCGGGGTGACCTGCCGGGGCTGGAGGTGGTGGCGGTGGGGCACCGGATCGTGCATGGCGGCACCGATCACGCCGAACCCGAGCGGGTGAGCGATGTGCTTCTGGCCGATCTCGACCGGCTCAGCCCCTTTGCGCCCTTGCACCAGCCGCATAACCTTGCCGGGGTGCGCGCCGCGATCGAGGCCTTTGCCGGGGTGCCCAACATCGCCTGTTTCGACACCGCCTTTCATCGCGGCCACCCCTTCGTGGCCGATACCTACGCCCTGCCGCGGCGCTATTACGAAAAGGGCGTGCGGCGCTATGGCTTTCACGGGCTGAGCTACAGCTATATCGACAGCGAACTGGCCGCCAACGAACCCGATCTGCGCGCGGGCCGGGTGGTGGTGGCGCATCTGGGCTCGGGCGCCTCGATCTGCGCCATTCAGGGGGGCCAGTCGATGGCCTGCACGATGGGCTTTTCCACGCTCTCGGGCCTGCCCATGGGCTCGCGCGCCGGCGAGCTCGATGCCGGGGTCGTGCTCTATCTGATGGATCAGGAAAAGATGGACCTGGCCGAGATCACCGATCTTTTGTTCAAGCATTCCGGTCTGTTGGGCATGTCGGGCCTTTCGAATGACATGCGCACGCTGGAGGCCTCGGCCAACCCCCATGCGCGCGAGGCGATTGATTATTTCTGCCACCGGGTGCGGCGCGAGATCGCCTCGCTGGCGGCGGCGATGGGGGGGATCGACGGGCTCGTCTTTTGCGGCGGCATCGGCGAAAACTCGGCGCTGGTGCGCCAATGCGTGAGCGCGGGGCTGGGCTTCATGGGGGTCGAGATCGACCCGCAGGCCAATGCCGCCCATGCCCGCGAGATCTCCACCGGCCGGGTGGCGGTGCGGGTGATTCCGACCAATGAGGAAGTGGTGATTGCCCGCGCGGCGAAAGCCGTGCTGAATCTGTAAGGGCGCGCGGCGAAATCCGCGCAGATTCTGCAAGGCCTGGGGCGAGGGGTGGCCGGGCAGGGGGGCGCCGCCCCCCTCTTTGGCTTGCGCCAAATTCACCCCCCCCAAATCCTGTCCCGCAATATTTTCGGCAAGATGAAAGGGAAAAGTGCCCTGATTTCATCTTGCCAGAAATACCTCCGCCGGAGGCTTCCTCAGAGTGGCGCGCAAGCCGCGCTCAGCCAGTCTTGCGCCTCGGGGCCGAGCATCGGGTGAACCCTGGCCAGCACCTCGGCGTGATAGGCGTCGAGCCAGATACGTTCGTCGCCCGACAGCATCGCGGTGACGATCAGGCGGCGGTCGATCGGCACCCAGGTCAGGGTGCGAAACGCCAGTTGTGCGCGCCCGTCGCCCAAGGTTGCGGCATCTTCCACCACGATCAGGTTCTCGATGCGGATGCCAAAGGCGCCTTCACGGTAATAGCCCGGCTCGTTCGAGAGGATCATTCCCGGCGCAAGGGCCACATCGGAAAGACGCGACAGCCGGGCGGGGCCTTCGTGCACGCAGAGCGCCGCCCCCACGCCATGGCCGGTGCCGTGGTCGTAATCCATCCCCGCCAGCCAGAGCGGATACCGCGCCAGGGCATCGAGGTCGCGCCCCGCCAGCCCGCGCGGAAACCGGGCGCGGGAGATCGCGATCATGCCTTGCAGCACGCGGGTAAAGGCCTCGGCTGCGCCCTCGGGCGGGGGGCCTACCGCCACGGTGCGGGTGATGTCGGTGGTGCCATCGACATATTGCCCGCCGCTATCGACCAGCAGCAGGTCACCGGGGGTCACCGGGCGGTTGCTGGCCTCGTTCACCCGGTAATGCACGATGGCGCCGTTCGGGCCGGCGCCGCAGATGGTGTCAAAGCTGATGTCCAAAAGCGCATTGCTGGCGCGGCGAAAGCCCTCAAGCGCCTCGACCACGGCAATCTCGCTCAGGCCCCCTTGCGGGGCTTCGCGGTCGAGCCAGCACAGGAATTCGACCATCGCCGCCGCGTCGCGGGCCTGCGCGGCCTCCATGCCGGCAATTTCGGCGCGGTTCTTGCGGGCCTTCGGGGCAATGCAGGGATCTTCGGCCCAGATCACCGGCAGCCCGGCCTCTGCCAGTTCCCGCCCGACCTGATGGGGGGCGGTGGCCGGATCAACCAGCACCGCGCCGGTGAGGCTGCGCAGGCTGGGCTCAAATGCGCTGACCGGGCGAGCCGTGACCTCGGGGCCAAGCTGGGCGCGCAATTCGGGGCTGAATTTCGCCGCCTCGGCAAAAAGCGTCAGATGGCCATTGGCGTGCAAGAT